>NZ_LZMG01000433.1:0-30298 GCF_001673615.1 Mycobacterium sp. 1245499.0 | reverse complement strand
CAACCACGTCTCCTCGGTGGTGCTGTTCGGCATGCCCAACGTGCGGGCGATGAACTTCCTCAACGAACCGCCCGTGGTGATCGGCCCGGCGTATCAGGACAAGACCATCAAGGTGTGCGCCACCGAGGACCCGGTCTGTTCCGACGGGATGAATTTCGCCGCGCACGACACCTACGCCGACGACAGCGCGATGATCGACAAGGGAGTCTCGTTTGCCTCCAGCCACCTGGCCCTGGACGGCCCGGCCGCAACGGCGGTCGCGTCGCCGCGTGGCAGCTTCGGAGAGTAACCGCCTGCCCGGGGTTCCTGGCTAGTCCCTGATGAAGCCCTTGTTGCGCATCAGGGCATCGGCCAGGAATCCGTCGTGCGGAATGTGCGGGGCGTGCCACCACGTGGGGTGGTGGCCGCAGTAGACGTTGCCGACGGTCGGCTCGGCGATCAGATCGTCGATCAGCGCCTCGTCGCCGGTGATCGCGGTGACCACCAGCGAATGCCGTAATGGTTGGACCCCGTCGTGGCGCGACCAGGCCGACACCCACGCACACGGGAAGGGCAGCTCCAGGTTGAGCTGGTCCGGATCGGGTTGTGCCATCACATGCAGGGCCGGGCGCAGCGCGGCGTAGCCGTCGCCGAGTTCGGCGACCACCCGGTCGGCGCCGAGCAGCGGGGTCGACCCGACGGCCTTGGCCGCCAAGATGTTGGCGACCGCGCGCGCCCGGTGGACGGGCAGGGTGGGCAGGACCGCCCGCTCCTCATCGGTGGGCAGCGGTTCGATCGCCGCCAGCCGTTCGGCGATGGCATGGGCCAGCGCGGCGGGATCGCCCTCGTAGAGCACCGCGGTGGTGTTGACGCATGCCATGCCGCCGTGGTTGGCGATCGAGTCGACGATGACGTCGAGGTAGTCGCGCCAGTCGCGGTCGGCGGTGATCACGATCTTGCTGCGCCCCGGCCCGTTGACGATCACCGCCGGGTCGTCGGCGTACTTGTCGACCACCTGCTGGCCCCCGTACACCATCGCCAGGTCGGCCGCCCGGATGATCTCGTCGGCGCCGGCATGGTCGGTCGGCAGGTAGACGGCGTCCTCGGCGCGGAACCCGGCCCGCCGCAGCGCGCACACCAGCCGGTGAGCCGTCAGCGGCTCGCGGCGTGAGGGGCGCACCGCGACCCGGTAGCCCAGCGCGAGGGCCTGCGGCCAAAGCCCATGGACGCCCGGGCCGTTTCCGGCCGCGTGCACCGCGAACACCTCCCCGCGCCGCACCCACACCGCACCGCCCGCGCGGGTCCGCTCCTCGCGCCAGTCCAACGCCGCCCCAACCGGCCGCGCCGGCCGCACCGCGTCGACGGCGTCGCCCACCGCGTCGGCCACCCCGCGCGCCCCGGCCCGGGTGACCGCGATCGGCATGCCCGAAATCCGGGCGGCCAACGCCACATAGGCCTCGAAATCCAGCCCCGCGACGACGCCGTCGGCGAAGATGCCGGCGGCCCGGGACAGCGCGGCCGCGCGCCGGGCAACGGGCAGCGGTGCGGTCCTGCGCTGCGCGCCCAGCGTCCGCGACACATACAGCGGCGGAACCAGGCTCAGCTCCGCGACCGCGGCACCGGCGGTGGTGGTGACCAATTCGCGTTTGCGGGTCCGGTACTCACCGTCCGCACCGAGGGCGTCGAGTGCCACCAAACCGGTTGCCGCACAGCCACTGTCACTGTCCACGCTCAGTACACGCCCTCGATGACGGCCTCGCCCTCGAAGGTGGACACCGGCCGCACCTCGCTGACCGAATCGCTGAGATCGCCCGCCGGTCCGGGCATCCTGATCGCCCGGTCGCGCTCCAGGTTGTTCGGTATGAACATGCCCTTGCTGATGTGGTGCATCACCACCTGACCCGGACGCCCGTAGGGCACCCGTTCCCCGGTGTCGGGATCGACCACCCAGAACACCACATACGGGGTGCGCGGATCGAAGACGAAGGAGTCGTCGTCGCCGGTCCGGGTTACCGCCTGTGACAGCACCATGGTGCTGCCGAACGCCATGGCGATGGTCGTCGCGGGAAAGATGTCGCGCAGCAGGTCGAGGGTGTCGGCGTCCACGTGCGCCCCGCTGAGCAGCAGGTAGCGGATCTTGTCGTTGACCAGGTCGACCACCCGATCGTTGCGGGCGATCGCCTCCAGCAGCGGCGGGGTGGTGTGCAGGTTGACCACGGACTGCGTCTGCAACACGAAGACGGCCTGCTCGACAACGTGGTCGACGTAAGCCGCCACCTCGGTTGCCGCCCCGCGCGCGGCGAGCCGTTTCACCCAGCGGGGATCGATGTCGATTGCGTGGAAGACGGAGCCGAGCCGCTGCGACACCAGCCGGGAGAAGTAGCCGACGCCGTGCGGACCGCTCGGCATCAGACACAGAAAGCCCTGGCCCCGCCGGAAACCGCCCGCGGCGAAGTCCTCGGTTTGCCATTCGACTACCTGTGCGACCCAATCCGGCAGCTGCACAGTGCGTTTCGGGGCGCCGGTGGTACCCCCGGATTCGAAGATCTGGGGCACCGGTGGCCGGGGCCCGTAACCGCGCGGAATGAGGTCTTCCACTGGGACACTGCGTAATTCGTTGACCAGGTTGGGGAACAGTTGTAGGTCGGCGAAGGTGTTGACGTCGGTCAGCGGGTTGAAGTTCAACGTGCGGGCGGCCCGCAGCCAGAACGGCGAACCGGTGTCGTCGCCGAAGTGCCAGGCCATCGCCGCCCGCAGGTAGGCCTCGGCGTCCGCCACGGGCGCCGCCCGTGGGACGTCCAACAACGAGAAATCGACTGCGGCCATGCCCTCGATACTCTCGCATCCAGGACGGTGCCGCCAAGGACGACGGGCGCCCGCGGCCAGCGGCGTATCTCCTTATCCGCTTATTTCACAAGGAATTGCATCTGTGTGCACGCGGTGTTCAGCGGCACCGCCCGGCCTAGCCGCCGAACATGGCGGTGATCGTCTCGTTGAAGCGGGGGTAGATGTCGTCGTAGGTGCCGTCGCGCTCGGCGAACCGGAACATCTTGGCGCGCTCCACCACGATTTCCTTGGCCTGCGGCTGCGTCTGCAACAGGGTGACGGTCTCGGTGATGTAGTCCTCCAGCGGCATCGCCCGGGGATCGAATCCCCGCTCGCCCTGCAGCGCGGTCTGCACGTGCGGCGGGATGATTTCGATCACCTGCACCGAAGTGCCGCGCAGTTGGAAGCGCAGCGATTCGGTGTAGGAGTGCAGCGCCGCCTTGGAGGCACAGTAGCTCGGGGTGAGCGCGCTGGGCATGAAGGCCAGACCGGACGTGACGTTGAGGATGGTGGCGTGCGGCTTGCGCAGCAGCGCGGGCAGCAGGGCCGAGGTCAGCCGGATGGGGCCCAGCAGGTTGATGGCCACCGACTGCTCGGCCAGGCCGACGTTGCCGGTGGTGAGGTCTTCGACCCGTTGAATTCCGGCGTTGTTGACCAGCACGTTGAGGTCCGGGTAGTGGTCGGTCAGCTGGGTGGCGAACCGGCGGATATCGGCGGCGTCACCCTGATCGAGCGACAGCGTCTGGATGCCGGGGTTGGCCTCGGCGACGGCCCGCAATTGGTCGCTGCGCCGGGCGGCGATGATCACCTGGTTGCCCAACCGGTGGAAGGATTCGGCCAGACCTCGGCCGATTCCGCTGCCACCGCCGGTGACCAGAACGGTATTGCCCGTCAACTGCATCGCGGTACTCCTTCGGGTCGCCCTGCCACCGGCTCGATCGACCGGCCCACTGAGCCGACCTAGCGGAATGCCCCAATGCGCAGCCGGCTAACCACCATGCCTCATCCGCACGGGCGCTGTCACGGATATCGCCGCGACGATGCCGAGCCGCCCCAGACCCGGTTACGCGGCCGGGCGGTTGTGCAGCCGGCGCGGGTCGACGCCCGCGCGGTCCCATGCGTCGGCCGCCCAGCTCGTGTAGAGCACCCGGACGGGCAGCCGGTTCAACAGCGGGTTGAGCGCGCGAATGGCTGCGGCGACGCGCTGAAAGCGCTTCTCCTTCTTGGCATCCCATCGCAGCTGGCACACCTCGCGCATCTGCGGCGGAAGCGTTCCGACCACGACCAGCCGGGTGTAGGCGTTCAGCGGAGCCGAGAGCACTTTCCACACCGGTTTGGGCATCCGGCGCGGGCCCGGGATGCCCTTGCGGATGTAACCGGTGCCGTACAGCACGGTCTTATGGGGGACGAACCGGTCGAGCATCTCGTCCCAGTAGGCCAGGAAGTCGTCGTAGGCCTGCGGTTGCCCGCGGTCGCTGACGCCATACAGGCTGTACCAGAGCTTGCCCTCGTTGAAGATCTGCTCCTTCTCTGCGCGGCTCAGCCTCCGGATGAACATGTCGGTGTTGTAGATGACCTGGTCGACGAAGCTGGCGTGCGCCCAATAGAACAGCTCAGGATTCAGCGCGTGATAGCGCGAGCCGTCGCTGACCGTGCCCTTGATCGTCTTGTGGAAGTCCCGCACCTTGCGGCCCCACTCGTACGGTTCGTCGGAGTAGACGGTGTTCATCAGGGGCGGTGCGGTGCGCTTGGCCCGACCGAGCGTGTCGCTGAAGATGACGGAGTGGTCCAGCACGCCCTGGGCGAGCTGCTCGATGCAGTTCTCCACCCCGGCGGTGCGCTGAAAGCCGAACAGCTGAGTCCGGACGTCGCCGTAGAACTTCCAGATCAACGAGTCCGGCCCCAACCGCGGGGCGGCGTCGGCGATCTCGTCGTCGACCGGCATCGGCATCGCCTCGCGGACGCCGGTATCGAAACGCGACCCCGCACTTGCCGCGGTTAACTCATCGTTTTGAGCGGTCATGCCCACCTCCTCGCCGTACCCGCGCCGCGCGACGGCAACCGGTGTGAATCAGTGACACAAAAATGTGTCTTTGTTTCAGTCGCCTCGAACACTAACAAGCGCGCGTCGCCATCGCACTCCCGGGCAGGTCTTCGCGCCGGAAAAGTCGGCCGTGAACCATGCCGAGGAGTTGATACGATGCCGCCAATCATGCAGTCCGAACGGGGCTCTGCCACTGCCGAGGCGCTCACCGATCTCGACCGCACCATCTTGGACACCGCGCGCAGCGTGTTCGAGATCTACGGCGTGCGTCGGGCCAATATCGACGACGTCGCCGCCCGCGCCGGGGTCAGCCGCAGCACCATCTACCGTCGCTTCCCGACGAAGGAGAACCTGTTCGCCCACGTGGTGCGGCGCGAAGCCGGCCGGTTCTTCAGCACCCTGGACCAGGCGACAACCGGCTGCGACCCGCAACAGGCGGTCGTCGAGGCCTTCGCGCTCGGGGTGCGCCTGGTACAGGACTCCGCGCTGTACTCGCGGATCGCCGAGAGCGAACCCGAACTGTTCGGCATGTTCTCCCGGTCGCAGGCGTTTCCGATTCGCCAGTTCGCCGACGGGATCGCCCACACCCTGCGCCGTTGCGGCGCCGACCTGGCCGAGGCCGACCTGGACAACATCGCCGACATCCTGCTTCGCGTCGCCTTGGGCATCATCGTCTTCCCCACCGACCGGCTCGACACGTCGGATCCGGCGGCGGTTCGCGACTACGCCGCGCGCTATCTGGTGCCGATCATCGGCGGCGAGCGGTCCCGATAATGGGCCTCGAATTGTCGGCGGCCTGAACTAGCCTTGAACCGTGGCTGGGAGTTCTGCGGCGCCGCGGACTCGGTACGCCAGTTGCGGTGAGATCGACATCGCCTATCAGGTCTTCGGCGATGGCCCGATGGACCTGCTCATGCTGCCGGGGCCGCTGATCCCGATCGACTGCGTCGACCTCGAGCCCTCGATGTACCGCTTTCATCGCCGGCTCGCGTCGTTCTGCCGGGTGATCCGCTTCGATCAGCGCGGCATCGGCCTGTCCTCCCGGGTCCCCTCGCTGGACATGCTCGGTCCGGAGTCATGGGCGCAGGATGCGCTCGCCGTGATGAATGCGGTGGGTTGCGAGAAGGCCACGATCTTCGCTCCGGGTTTCACCTCGCTGGCCGGTCTGGTTCTCGCGGCCGACCACTCCGATCGGGTGAACAGCCTCGTCATAGCCAACGGCGCGGCGCGCACGCTGCGGGGCCCGGACTACCCCATCGGCGCCGAACTCGACGCCGCCGAGCGATTCACGTCGGTCGGGATGGAGCCGGACGCCGTCGAGCAGGGCTTCGACATGCTCGGCATCATCGCCCCCAGCGTCGCGCACGACGACGCGTTCCGCTCGTGGTGGGACATGGCCGGCAACCGGGCAGCGTCACCCAGCATGGCCCGTGCGTTCATCAACAAGGTCCGGGAGGGCGATGTCCGCGACAGGCTGCCGCGCGTCGCCGTGCCGACGCTGATCGTCCATCGCGACAACCCCGCCTTCAGCCCCGTCGAGCATGCGCACTACCTCGCCGAGCGCATCGCCGGCTCGCGTCTCGTCGAACTGCCCGGACAGGACTCCCTGTACTGGGTCGGCGACACCGGCCCGATGCTGGACGAGATCGAAGAGTTCATCACCGGAGTCCGCGGCGGCTCCGACGCCGAGCGGCTGCTCACCACCATCATGTTCACCGACATCGTCGGCTCCACCGAGCGCGCCGCCGCGCTCGGCGACCACCGCTGGCGCGACCTGCTGGACAACCACGACAGGATCGTGCGCCACGAACTGCAGCGGTTCGGCGGTCGCGAAGTCAACACGGCCGGTGACGGATTCGTCGCCACGTTCACCAGCCCCAGCGCGGCGATCGCCTGCGCCGACGCCATCGTGGACGCCGTTCGTGTGCTGGGCATCGAGGTGCGGGTCGGCATTCACGCCGGCGAGGTCGAGGTGCGCGGCGCGGACGTCGCGGGCATGGCCGTCCACATCGGCGCGCGGGTGGCCGCGCTCGCGAGACCCAGCGAGGTGCTGGTGTCGTCCACGCTGCGCGACATCGTGACCGGCTCGCGGCACCGGTTCGGCGACCGCGGCGAGACCGCGCTCAAGGGCGTGCCCGGGTACTGGCGGCTGTACGCCCTTGTCCGCGAGCACGCCGTCGTTCGGCGGTAACCGGACCGCAAATCGCAGCGGTCGAAGAGCCGGCGCCCCCGGCGTAGGCTGCGGACGGGACTCACCGGAGCCGAAGCATCCCGGCTTTCCGTTCGATTTCTGGCGTCCGGCTTGGTATTTGACCGAAGGAGTACGCATGACCGACGTGCACGTCTCGCTGCCTCCCGCCCTCCGGCGCGCGCTGGACCTGCTCATCGATCCGCCGGCCGATCCCGACGTGAGCCGGGGCTATCTCGACCTGCTCGGCCCCGGCGCGGCCGCCGGTGGCGCCGTCGAGCAGAACACCGGCCCCATCCAGGCGGCGTGGGCCTCGCCGATCGGGTCGCTGCTCTACGACAACGCCCAAGCGCTTTCTCGGCGCTGGATCAGCGCATGGCAACTGCCGCTGGAATGGTTGGACGTTCCGCAGGGCGGTATCGCGCTGGACGTCGGATCGGGGCCGGGCAACGTCACCGCGTCGCTGGCCCGTGCCGCCGGTCCGCAGGGGCTGGCCCTCGGCGTCGACATCTCCGAGCCCATGCTGGCCCGCGCGGTCCGCAACGAGGCCGGGCCGCAGGTCGGCTTCCTCAAGGCCGACGCACAGCGACTTCCGCTGCGCGACAGCACCATTGACGTGGCGGTGTCGACCGCCGTGCTGCAGTTGGTTCCGAATCCGGCCGACGCGCTCGCCGAGATCGCGCGCGTGCTGCGCCCCGGTGGCAGGCTGGCCGTCATGGTGCCCACCGCCGGGCGCCTGGCCCGGTATTGGCGGATGCTGCCTAACGTCGGGGCGCACGCGTTCGACGACGACGAAATCGGGGATGCGTTGGAGAACAACGGTTTTGCCAGTGTGCGGGTGAAGACCCTCGGGACGTTCCAGTGGGTGCGCGCCAAGTTGGGCTGACGCGCCCAGCGTTTTCGATGGCGGGTGCGCGGACCTAGTCCGGCGACTGGGCCAGCACGGCGAGTCGGTCCATGGACTCGCGCAACATCTCCGCCGTCGTCGCGCGGGCGCGCTCGAGGCGGGTGGCGTCGGTCAGCGCCGTCCAGTCGTAGGTGTGCGTCACCGTGGTGAGTTCGGCGTTGACCGGGCTCAGTTCCCAGCGCCACAGGTGCCCCGGCGGCTGCTTGCCGGGTTCGGCTGGGCGCCAAGCGATTACACTGCCCTCGACGAACTCGGTGACGTGGTTTTCGCGCACCGCGCCGTTGGTCAGCGTCGTCTTGAACACGTCACCCACGCGATGCACACGACCGGAGGCAGACGATGCCAGATTGCCGTTGCCGTCCCAGCTCGGCTGGCGGGACGGATCGGCGATCAGTTCGAAGATGCGCGCCGCATTGGCCGACATCACGCGGGTGGCGCTCACGATGCGTTCGGTATCGGACATATCGCTATCCAAACACGTGCGGCCGTACGGCGCGCCGGTGACTTTGGGCCGCGGCGGTTCACCCCATCCGGGGCAGCGCCTCGATGGGTCCGGACAGTACCGATTTGACGTAGCGGGTGTCGTCGTCGGCCAGCACCTCCGTGTCGTCCCGCTCGATGCCGTCGACGATCGCCCGGGCCACCTGGCGCGGATCGTTCTTGCGTGCCTCGAAGCCGGCGGTCATGTCGGTGTCGGTGAAGCTGAGGTGCGCGGCGACGACCAGGGTGCCCTGTTTCTCGAGCTCGATGCGCAGCGAGTTCGTCGTCGACCACAGTGCGGCCTTGGAGTCGCCGTACCCGCCGGAGCCGGGCATCCAGGACAGGATCGAGGCGATGTCGACCAGCGCACCGCCGCCGTTGTCGGCCAGGATCGGGGCGAAGGCCTTGGCCACGCGCAGCGCGCCGAAGTAGTTCGTCTCGAAGACCGCTCGCACCTCGTCGATGTCGCTGTCAAGCAGTGTCCGGGCGCCGAGAACTCCGGCGTTGTTGATGACAATGTCGGCGTCCGCCGCCGTGGACGCCAGCGCGGCAACCGAATCCGGGTTGGTGACGTCCAATTCGACGCTGACCACGCGGGGGTCCTGGCTGGGCTTCGGCGCCCGGGCGGTGGCGTAGACCTTCGCCGCGCCCCGGTCCAGCAATTCGGCCACGATGGCCTTGCCCAGACCGCGCTGCCCACCGGTGACCACTACCGTCGACCCCTTGACGTTGACCATGATGCTACTCCTTTGACTTAGGCAAAGATGTTTTGCTTACGTCAAGCTAATTGACCGCCGCGACAGAGTCAAGTATTCTTTGCTTATGTCTTCCGCGTGGGTTGCGTCACAGCGATACGGCTGCGCCGGCGCTCCCGGCGGCCTGGGCCTGGTCCAGGACTTCCTCAACACGAGGGCCATCGACGGGTACGGGCCGGACCTGCTGGCCGAACCACGCCTCGCCGGCGACTGGGCGACGGCCGCCGTGCGGGCGTGGTCGTCCGCGCGCGGCGTGGACCTGTCGCCCCCCGAGCTGGGTGACGCCGACCTGGCCAAGCTTCGCGCGCTGCGCGCCACCATCGAGCAACTCGTCGCCGGCGAACAGCCGCGATCTCATGGCGCCGACGGCGTCGCCGCATCTTTCGCGCTGTCCGATGCCGGTGAGGTGCGGTTGGATCCCCATGGCGGCGGTTGGCGTTGGCTGGCATCGGCGCTGTGGGGCGAGATCCTGTTGAGCCAGCAAGCCGGCACCTGGCGGCGAATCAAGCGCTGTCACAACCACCGGTGTGGCTCGACGTTCTACGACCGCTCGAAAAACAGCAGCGGGGTCTGGCATGACGTCAAGACGTGCGGCAACGCCGTCAATCTGCGGGCCTCCAGGGCGCGCCGGCGCGAACGCGAACGCGCGCTGCAATCAGGCGTTGCGCCAGAGCAGTCGGTAGCGGTAGTAGACGCCCCGCCGGATGCGGGCTCCGGGTAGCACATCGGTGACTGCCCGCCGGATCTCACTGAGGCCCTCGTCGGGGTCGGCGACCGCGACGCCGATGTCTCGGGTCTCCCGGTGCAGCAATGAGCCGACGCGCGCCACCGGCGTGCTGAGACCGGCCCACAGCCAGTCGGCAACGCTCTTGTTGGCGGACAGTCCCACCACCGCCAATTGCCCAGCGGGCCGCAACATTTGACGCACCTTCTGCAAGGTGTCGCGCAGCGGCAGGTGGTGCAGGCTGGCGACGAACGTGATCAGGTCGAAGGAAGCCTCGCCCGGCTCGAACTCCTCGAAACGCCGCAGTTGCGCCGAGGCGTTCGCGATCGGCTGCAATCGCTGCGCGGCGCGCCTCACCGATGTCGGATCCGCATCGATCCCGACGACGCTGCGCGACACCGCGGCTAATCGCTGAGCCAGCAGCCCTTCCCCGCATCCGACGTCCAAAACGTCGCCGCGGTGCCGCGAAGCGATGCCGACCAGCCACGGGTGATAGGCGCTGTTGTGGTTCCAGTAATCCTGGTGTTCTGCGTAGTCATCCACCGTCGACTCAGTCTGCCTGACCGGGCCGTCAACAGCGCTCGGCGCCCCGGGACATCAACCGCGGGCCCACGGCGGCCGGCCGTCGGGTGCTTTTGAGCATCGCCTGCCAGGCGCCGGAGGCACGTTTCAGGGGCGCGACCACGTCGAAAGTCGCGGGAGCCTGGCTGACCCAGGCTGGAAGTGTGGCCACCGTCTGATCCTTTGTTCTTTCGGCTTGTGCGCCGTCTCATTCAATTGCACCGCAGCCGTTTTACGGGGGTGCCGCGCCGCGGTAAACGCCACGAAAAGCCGTTCTGTGGTCTACCGCACACGCGGGGCGCGAGGAAAGACACGCAACAGTTACCCTAATGAAAACCCTTGAACCGGCGTAGATACCCGGGCAATCGGTGTCCGGGCACAGCCTTGGGCCAGTCGTCGGGGCGAAAATACGCGTCGGTACCGCCGTCCACGAATACTACACTGCCGCACAGGAAATCGGCGGCATCGGACAGCATGAAGCACATCCACTCGGCCATGTGCCCCGCGTCACCGAAGCCGCCCACCGGCACCGGAAACGCCCGGACGGCCTTGGCCTGCCTCGGATCCGAGAGTTGCTCCTGCAGAAGAGGTGTCATGATCGCGCCCGGTGACAGGGCGTTCAGCCGCACGCCCGACCCGGCCCACTCCGGTGAGGCCGCATGTCGCCGCACCCAGCGGCTGACCGCGATCTTCGAGGCGCCATACATCATGGTCGGCGCCCCTGGGCCCAGTAGCCGCACCGCCCGCCACGCCTTGTCGGCATCGTGTGCCAGCAACGCGTTGACGGCCCGACGCGGCACCGCGGGCATCGTCGTCGCCGAATTGCTGGCCACCACAACAACCTTCGCGCGCTCGGCGGCGGCCAGCGCCGCACGCCAGGCGACGAGTAGCTCGACCACCCCGAAGTAATTGACCGCAGCGATCTGCCGGGCGCGATCCCGGCCGCGGCCGGGACCCAACCCGGCGGCCAGCACGGCGCCGTCCAGCCTGTTGCCCGAGGACGCCAGGACGCGTTCGGCGGCCGCCCTGCGCCCGTCGGGCGTCGACAGGTCGGCCACGACATCGGCATCCTTGATGTCGACGCCGATGACGGTGTGCCCGTTGTCCCGAAGGCGCTGCGCCGTCTCGCGGCCCATCCCGGAAGCCGATCCGGTTATCGCGTAGGTCCCCATTGACTCCTCCGTTCCCAGCGCAGTATGCCCGGTGACCCCGGGCGCTCCGGTGGGCACCAGCCCACCCAGCGGACGCACTGTTAAGTTGCCAGGATGCATGACCCCACGCCCTGCATCGATTTCAGCCAACTCGAGTCGGTTTACGCGCCGCTGGCCGAATCGGTCCGCCGACTCCTAGACATCAGCATCCGCACCGAAGCCGGGCCCGCGGCGGTGGCGGCGGCCATCGCCAGGATCGACAGTGCGACAGACGAATTGAGCGACGCGCTGCTACCCGGGCCGTTCGGTGTACACCGAACCGCCGACGGCCAGACCATCGCCTGGGGCAACGCCGTGGTGGGTCTGCGAAACCCGGTGGCCCCACCGCTGGTCATCCATCACGATCCCGACGGACTGGTGTGGTCGGAATTCGTGCTCGGCGCCGCCTACGAAGGCCCACCGGGTACCGTGCACGGCGGCGTCTGCGCCCTGGTGCTCGACCACGTGCTCGGGGCGACGGCCCACCAGCCCAACAGGCCCGCCTATACCGGCACGCTGACCCTGCGCTATCGCCGGCCCACCGCGCTGGGCAGGCCGCTGCGCGCGGAGGCTCGCGTCGATCGCGTCGACGGGGTCAAGATTTTCGCCGTCGGCCAGCTGGCCGACGATCAGGGCGTCACCGTCGAGGCCGAGGGCGTTTTCATCCACCCCAAGCAGCCACCGGCGTAACCGTCGGGCTTCGCTCAGGTTCCGGCCGCGGCCCGTTCGACGTCGAGCAGCTGCTCCCCGCGTCGTTCCTCGTCGTAGGCCTTCCGCCCGCCGCGCAACCCGAACAGCCGTTTCGAGACCAGTAGGTAGATCACCGCGGCGACATTGATGGTGAAGGTCACCAGCCGGGTCATGGTGATGCCCTTGGCCAGGTCGTGGATCTCGAGGGGCAAGAAAACCGAGGTGGCTATCACCGCGAAGTATTCGCCCCAGCGTTTCAGCAGCCACAGGCCCACCCCTTCGACGACCTCGAGCAGCGCGTAACCGGCCAGCATCAGGGTCAGCAGGGCCAGGGTGGACGGCTTGGCCGCCAGCGCCTTTTCCAGTTCGTGCACGATGGTCATCTGGTCGACCTTGAAGCCGGCGGTGCGGAAGATGGGCAGGTCGCGATCGAGGGTGGCCTGGATGGCACCGCGCGCTCCGCGGAACTTCCACACCGCATAGGCCGCCAGCGCGATCACCACCGCCCGCAGCAGGCGTTCGACCGCCAGGATGCGGATGATGATGGCCTGTCGTAAAGCCTTGCCGCGCATGATCATCGGTGCGTCTTCGGCGCGACCGCGCCCGTGTGGCTCGCCGACGGTGAATTCGCCGCACCGCAGGCAGCGCCACACCTCGCCCAGCCCGGTGCTGCCGCTCAGCCGGTCGGCGAGGGACTTCTCGTCGGGCGCGTAGGTGACGTGACCGGCAACCGCGCAGGTGACCAGCTCCCAGCGGTTGCGGCCGTGTTCTTTACCCATGGCCGGATCATTCATGGCGGGCGGTCGGCCACGCAAGGGGGCGAGCGCTACGTGCCAGACGGGTGTCAGAAGCGCGGCCTACTGCGCGCGCGCCGCGGCGTGGAAGGCACCGATCCGAGCAACCCGGTGAGTTCGGTGACCTCGATCTCGTCAAGCCGGGCCACCGCGGCGACGATCTCATCGCGCAGCGGCTCGTCGCAGAACGGTTCGGCGAGCCAACCGAACTTGTCCACCACGCGGTCCCAGGACATCGGGCGGGTGGGTGATCCCTCGTAATCCGACTGCTCGCGGCTGAATTGGCGCCCGTCGTGGGTGATCACGTGCACCCGCGCCGCGGTGCGTTGCGGATAGTCCGCGGTCAGGTCTGCGGCCGGAACGACCTGCACCCGGGACAACAGGTCGATGACGTCGCTTTGCGAAACTCGGTCGTTCTCAAGCTGTTCGGGGCCGACGCCACCGTCGAGCAGGGCGACCGCGGTCAGGTATTTGAGGTTGTAGTCGGCCCGCTCCTTGGTGGTCGGGTGGTCTTTGTCGCCGTAGGCTCCCCCGCCGGCGAAGTCGTAGGCGCCCTGAAAGACCTCGAGGACCACCCGCGCGACATCCGCACCCTGCAGACCGTGCTCACCGCGCACGGCCAGGATCGCATCGATGACGACCTGGCCGTGGATGAGCGAGCAGTATTGCTTCAGGTAGGTCTGCTCGACACAGGTGAGACTCCGGTCGGCGGTGTGCAGATCGATGCGCTGATCGAAGAGTTGCACCAGCCCGTGCGGGCCCTCGAAGAGCGCCTTGGGTCCGGTGATGCCACGCGCGGCCAGCATCGTCGTGTACACGGCGCGCATCCCGGTGATGGCCGGCGAGATGCCCTTCCAATTCGAAACCGGCTCGGCGTGCACCGCCGCCAGTGACACGTTGTCGGCCGCCGCGGCGGCAATGGCGTTGGCGGTCTGCTCGGCGCTCAGCCCCAGCAGCTTCGCGCTGCCCGCCGAGACCGACATCGCCAGCTGCAGCGCGTGGTTGAGTCCGCGGGCCATCACGGGAACCTGTGCGCTGAACCGGCATTGGATCTCGTAGGCGACCGCCAGCGCGAGCAGGAAGTCGGCTCCGCCGGCGCCGGTGTGCTCGGCCACGGCCAGCAATGCACCGACATTATCGGCGGGATGGCAGAGCCCACCCACCGTGAGATAGGTGTCGAGCAGATCGGGGTAGCGCACCAGCACCGCGTTGAAGAACGCGGCCTGGTCCACCGAGGCGCGCCCGCCGCCGACCAGGGTGGCCGTCGGGGCGCCACCGAACTGGGCGGTGTGGTCGCGGATCGTGGGGATCAGCTCGCCGTCCAGGGCACCGACGGCGCACGCGATGCTGTCGAGCACGTTGCGTTTCATCAGCGCCCGCGGTCGCCCGGTCAGGTCCCCCGGCCGGGCACCGACGACGAAATCGGCCAGCTCGTCCACAACGTAGTTATGTGCCACCACTTTTCGCCCCTCCGCTCTACGGACTTCAGTGAAGCCCCGCGCCGAGCCAGCGTCCACGATCCATCTCTTATGAGTGGTTGACGGAGGTTCTCACCGCACGCCGGCGCCGGTTTGCAGGACGCCCCGGTGGGGATCGTCGGCCGGAGTCCACCACCGTCCGGTGGGCGGGGTCAGCCAGTCACGACCGCGCGCAACCGCCAGCAACGACGTCACGGCACCGCGCACACTGGGCCGGTCATCGTCCTGGCGGTGTAGCAACGACCACGTCCACAGCGGTACCGGGTCGGCGACGGGGCGCCGGGTCAACCGGGGCGGGAGGGCAGCGGTGTGGCGCTTGGGTGACTCCAGTACGGCACCCGCGATCATGCGGACGTGCGCGTAGAACGCGTCGCCGGTGATGCCGCCGTCGTTGATTCCGACGACACGTGCGCCGGTGTCGGCGGCGAAGGCTTCGGCGAACCGATTCCACGATGACCATGCCGACGCGTCGTCGTCGACGAGGACGCTGACATGCCGTGCGCCAATCGGTTCCGATGACGCGGCCCCCGGAACGACCGCGCTCAGCGGCTCGGCGCGAAGCAGGTGCGGAGTCAATGCCCGCTGCTTGGCCTGCGCGTCGGTGATCCAGGCCAACGCGATGTCGAGGGTGCCCTCGGCCACCCGGTCCGCCTGCACGTGCGACGGCAACACCCACTCGTCCAGCCGCAAGGCCGCCGCGGACCCCACCAGGGCGTCGATGTCGTCGGGCAACCAGCTGACGTACCCGAGCCGCACCGGGGAGCTTTGCGCGGCGGTCCGCTGCAGCCGGTGCTTGGCGTCGTCGGCCAGTGCCAGAATCCGGCGCGCGTCCGGGAGGAACGTACGGCCGGCCTCGCTCAGCCGGACGCTGCGCCGGTCCCGCACTAGCAGATCGGTGCCAACTTCGCGCTCCAACGCGATGATCTGTTGCGACAACGCCGGTCCCGAAATGTGCAGGCGCTTGGCGGCGCGACCGAAGTGCAATTCCTCTGCGACCGCGACGAAATAGCGCAGCTGCCGCAGTTCCATGCGTCGAGCTTAAGTCGCCCCACCTGCCCCCTCGATCGCGCCCGCCCGCGGTGGCGATGCGCTGAGCTCGGTCGTCTCGTCGGTCAGCTGTTCCCCGATGTCCCGGATCTGTCGCGCGCTCAACGCGCACAGCGGGTGTACGGCCACCATCAGGGCGACGCGGCCCCGCTCGTCGAAAACCGGTGCGGCGATCGTCACCACGGGTTGCTTGCGGCGGCCCGGGTTGTCGTCGGAAAGAAATCCGATGGTGGTGAACTCGACCAGCAGCTGGTCCATGATGTGGCGCACCGGAGTCGGCATCTCGCTGCTGTCCAGCGTGCCGACCACCTGCACCGCCTGCGCGAGCGCCGGCGTCGTCCAGTCGACGTCGAAACCCCGCTCGCGAGTGTGCGCCAACACCTGCTGGAGGCGCTGGGTGCGGTCGGGATTGCCGCCCGCGCCACGCCGGATCCACGCGCGCTGCTCCTCCTCGGTGTCCCAGGCCGCCATCGCCACACCGAACGGCGGCGCATAGGGAATCCGATCCCCCGGTATCCCCGACGGCTGCGTGGCGGGTTCACCCTCAAAGGCGGTGACCACCAGGGAATCACCGAACTTCTCGACCACCGAACAGGCATAGCCGACCTCGCGGGAGAGCCGCAGCGCCGCGGACCGCGCCGCATGCGCGAGAGGGCGGGCCGTGTCCGTGCGCGCCGCCACCACGGCCAGCGCCGGGCCGAGGGCGAAGGTCTTCGTGATCGGGTCGCGACTGGCCCAACCGCGGTCGCACAACGTTTTAAGGATCGCGTGCGCGGTCGCCTGGGTGAGATCGAGTTCGCGGACAACGTCGGAGAAGCGCAGCCGCGCGCCCGCAGACCGCGCCAGCAGCTCGACGACATCGAGCACCCGGGCGGTCGGCGCTGACGTCGACCCGCGAATCGCTTGACTCCTTTGCGACGGCGTTCTTAAAGTTGTACGAACATTCGAGATTCTATATCGATTATTCGAGAAAGTTAACGCATTGCGCGCTGTGGTGTTACGCGACGGCCGGTTACAGGTCCGGGAGACACCGGATCCCGAGCCCGGACCGGGTGAGTTGCTGTTGCGCACGTTGAGCACCGCGATCTGCGCATCCGACGTGCACTTCATGGATCATCCCGAACTTGCCATCGACGATCCGACCGGCCGCTCGCTGTACGACACCGAGCGCGACCTCGTGCTCGGCCACGAATTCGTCGGCGAGGTCATCGGGCACGGGCCCGGCTGCACCGACCAATTCGCCCTCGGTACGCGGGTAGCGGCCATGCCGGTCCGGCTGGTCGACGGCGGCGCCGGCGGGATGCGCATCATCGGTCAGCATCCCGAGGCGCAGGGCAGTTTCGGTGAGCTGCTTGTGGTTTCGGAAGTGGCGGCCAAACCCGTGCCCGGCGACGTGTCCAGCGATGCCGTCGCGTTGACCGACGCGTTCGCCGTCGGCGAGTTCTACGTGCGGTCGGCGCGGCTGCAGCAGGGCGAGATTCCGCTCGTCATCGGCGCGGGAGCGATCGGGCTCTCGGCCGTCGCCGCCCTGGCCGGCCGCGGCGTGGAACCCATCGTCGTCGCGGACTTTCAAGCCGACCGGCGCCGGCTGGCCCGCGACCGCTTCGGCGCGCACATCGTGGTCGATCCGGCCGAAAAATCGCCGTTCGAGGCGTTCAACGAGGTTCGGGCGCAACGCGGATTGCCCGGTCCGGCAGTCGTATTCGAATGCGTGGGCGCGTCCGGACTGATTCAGCAACTGGTCGAATCCGCCGAGATGGGCACCCGCATCTACTGTGCGGGCGGCTGGTACACCGGCGACACCCTGGACATCACCACCGCCACCCGTCAGGGCGTGACCATCCAGTTCGGCGGCGGGCCGCACCCGCAGGACTGGTACGGCACGCTCGACGCGATCGCGACGGGCCGATTGGACCCGCTACCGAGCGTCGGCAGGATCATCGGGCTCGACGAGGTGCCCGACGCGCTCGATCAGGCCCGCAGGTCCGAGGGACCGCCCCGGATCGTCGTGCATCCGAATGGAGACATCCCGTGAGCGAACGCGATGACCGGCAGGACATCTCCGAACTGCTGGTGCGCTATGCGACGGGGATCGACCGCCGCGACTGGCCGCTGTTTCGCACCGTGTTCACCGACGACTGCCAACTCGACTACGGCGAGATCGGCACCTGGAGAGGCGTGGATGCCGTGGCCGACTTCATGGAGCAGGTGCACGCCCTGGCGGGGCATACGCTGCACCGCCTGACCAACCAGGCCATCACGCTGCATGGCGACACCGCCACCGCACGCACCTATATCGACGGCCTGATCATGGTCGGCGACAACAGCTCTGGCGTCAACGCGATCGGTTTCTACGACGACGACATCGTGCGCACGCCGGCAGGATGGCGCATCGCCCGCCGCCGCTACACCCAGGTTCGCATCACCACGGTCGGGGGCGCCTAGATGACGTTCGCGACGAAATACGGGCCGTGGGCGCTGGTGGCCGGCGCGTCCGACGGGGTGGGCGCGGCGTTCGCCGAAGGGCTCGCCGAGCGCGGTGTCAACGTGGTGCTGCTGGCCCGCCGGCAAGCCGTTCTCGACCGGGTCGCGGCCGAGATCGAAGCCAAGACATCGGCGCAAACCCGCACCGTCGCAATCGATCTGGCGCGGCCCGCAGCGGCGACGGCGATCGCCGAGGCAACCGCTGACCTGGAGATCGGGATGCTGGTGTATTGCGCGGGCGCGGACCCGAATTTCCAGCCCTTCCTTGCCAATTCGATCGAAGCCGCCGAATCGATGGTGCAACGCAACTGCATGGTGCCCATGCAGCTGTGTCACCATTTCGCGCCCGCGATGGTGGCGCGGGGCAGCGGCGGCATCGTCATCTTCGGTTCCGGTGCGGGGCTGGCCGGCGGACCCAACATGGTCGCCTACGGCGCCTCCAAGGCCTTCGACATGGTCTTCGCCGAGGCGCTGTGGGCCGAGCTGCACGACAAGGGCGTCGACGTCCTGGGCCTGATCCTGGGCAAGACCAACACCCCGGCATTGCGCGCGCTCGAATACAGCCGCGGCCAGATCGGCTCCCCCGACGAGGCGCCCTCGGACGCAGCGGCCGTGTCCGACGTCATCGCCGAGGCGTTCGAGAACCTGGGCAACGGCCCGACCCTGATGGTGGGCGACACCATGCGTGCCGCCGCGCAGCTGCTGGCGTCGCTGAGCCGCAATCAGGCCGTTGAGCTCTTCGCGCAGGCGGCCGCCGCCGCGATGGGTCCGGACGCCCAATGAGCGGCCCGGCTGTTCGCTGCGCGGCGCACCGCCGTCCGCGAGGTTTGCCAAAGTTCGAAATCAGGGCAGCCTAACTTTTGCTTCTGCGCTGCCCTGTGCAGCAAATACGGGCTTGGGCGCGGCGCCACTTTCGCTGACCCACTGCGTTGCTGAGCCCGCCCGCCGCGGGTACGTTGGGTAACCGGTTCACCGGTTCACCACGGCCACCGCGTCGACGTAAGCCACCCGATCGCCAGTGCGAAGGATGACGATGCTCGCCACCGACAGGCCCGCAGCCACCGTCTCGCCGACGGCCGGCTGGCGGCGCCGCACCCTGACCCGTTCCGGACTGATCACCGGCGCGTTCGTCGCCCCGGCGGTGGTCGTCCGCGTGACCGGCTTGCACACCGGCGCCGTGCTGGCCCTGCTGATCTTCGGAGCCGCGGTGGTGGCGGCCAGCTTCTTGCTGGCGTGGGCGGCCGAGGCGGCCCAGGTCGACGTCTCCGGTGGGCTCGCGACGGCGCTGCTCGCCTTGATCGCGGTACTGCCCGAATACGCCGTCGACCTCTACTACGCCTTCGTGTCCGGCCACAACGCGGATTACACGCAATACGCCGCGGCCAACATGACCGGGTCCAACCGGTTGTTGATGGGTCTGGGTTGGCCCGTCGTGGTGCTGGTCAGCATCCTGGTCGCCCGCAAGTCCGGTTCGGACAAGCCCACCGGTTTGACGCTCGAACCAGCAAACCGCGTCGAACTCGGCTTCCTGTTAATCGCCGGTGTCATCGCGTTCGTCATCCCGGCGAGCGGCCAGATCCATCTCGGGTTGGGGCTGGCGTTGCTGGCCTGGTTCGGCTTCTACCTGTACAAGATCAGCCACGGCAGCGTCGAAGAGCCCGATCTGATCGGCACCGCGGCCGCTCTGGGGGACCTGCCCGACGGTCGTCGACGCGCCGCCGTGGTCGGCCTCTTCCTGGTGTCGGGTGGGGTGATCCTGCTGTGCGCCAAGCCCTTTGCCGACAATCTTGTTGCCGCCGGCACCGAACTCGGCATCAACCGCTTCCTGCTGGTGCAGTGGCTGGCGCCGCTGGCCTCCGAAGCGCCGGAATTCATCATCGCGATCATCTTCGCCACCCGCGGCAAGGGCACGGCGGCCATCGCCACGCTGATCTCCTCCAAGGTCAACCAGTGGACCCTGCTGATCGGGTCGTTGCCGATCGCCCATCTGCTGGGCGGCGGCGGGTTGTCCCTGCAACTCGACCCTCGCCAGGTGGAGGAGGTGCTGCTGACCGCGAGCCAGACGATGATGGGCGTGGCGCTGATCTTGGCGCTGCGGTTCAACCGGGCCGCCGCGTGCACACTGCTCGGCCTGTTCGTCGTCCAGTTCCCGATCTTCTCGACGCAGGGACGGCTACTGCTCTGCGGTGTCTACGCCGCGGTGGCCATCGCGGCGTTGATCATCAATCGCCGCCACGTGGCCGGCACGCTCACAGCGCCGTTCTTCGGCACGGCCATCCGGCACAGCGGTCATCCCCACCTCGAAGCCGACGGTTCCGTCCGCCCGCACTAGCCCGCCGCCCGGCGTATACGGTCCAGGTATGAATCGAGTGTCGGTGATCACAGGCGGCGCGGGTGGCATGGGGCAGGCCACGGCGAAAATCGTCGGGCGCGACCACACCCTGGTGCTGTGTGATGTCAGGCAGGACCGGCTCGCGGCCGCGGCCGCGACGCTGCAGGACATCGGGATCACCCCCACGGTGGTCGATTGCGATGTCACCGACCGACAGGCGGTCGCGGATCTGCTCAAGACCGCCGGGGGTCTGGGTCCGGTGGTCTCCGTCATCCATACCGCGGGGGTCAGCCCCAGCATGGGCGCCGCCGACTACGTCATGCGCACCAACGCCGTCGGCACCGCCAACGTGAACGAGGAGTTCTTCTCGGTCGCCGACGAGGGCGCCGTGATCGTCAACGTGGCATCGATGGCGGCGCACATGTTGCCCGCGGAAATCGTTCCGGCAGACCAGTTTCCGCGGGCGCTGGATGACCTGGACGCCTTTATGGCCGCCATGCTCGCGGCATGCGAGATCGCCCCCGAAGACGCGCGTTCGGGTCTGGCATACGCCATCAGCAAGAGCTTCGTGAAGTGGTACAGCCAGTCGCAGGCGGAGCGCTTCAACACCCGCGGACTGCGCATCGTGTCGGTGTCGCCGGGTTCCATCGACACCGAGATGGGCAGGCTCGAGGAGCAGGCCGGCGCCGGCGCGATGGTCGCCAACGCCGCGGTCCCGCGGTGGGGTAAGCCGGAGGAGATGGCCGAGCTCCTCGCCTTCTGCGCCAGTGACAAGGCCGGATACCTCACCGGCACCGACATCCTCAACGACGGCGGGGTCATCGCCTCGATGACCGAACGGGCCCGGGTGACCGCCGGCGGCTAGACCAGGTAGTACAGCTCGGAGTGCGGGGCGAGTTCGGGCGCGCTGGTGAAGGGCTCCTTGACCTTCAGTTCCGCCAGCCTGTTGTGGGCGTAGCGCACCGCCTTGAGGGTGGCCGAGAATTCCTCGTCTTCTTCGGGGAAGACCTGCTCGGCCGGGAACCAGCTCTTGAAGCCCACGTTGTTCAAGACGCCGAGCGTATCGTCGCGCACCCCGGCCAGTAGGACGGTGACGCCGCGCTCGGTCACCTCACGCAGGAAGTGCTCGATGCGCTCGATGCAGACCACGTCCGGGTGGCGCACCCGCTTGAGCCGCAGGACCACGAACGCGATGCCGCCGTCGGTGATTCGCTGATTGATCGCCGACAGGTAGCGGTCGAGTTCGGGTGCCGCCCCGAAGAACAACTCGCCTTCGAGGTCGTAGATGACGATCGAGGGATCCGGCGAGTCGCCCGGAATGCGCTCGCGGACAACGCGTTCGGGTGTGACGACGAGTTCCTTGGACTTCAGCTTGGCCGCCCGCGGTACGAACAGCAGGATCGACAGGATCACCCCGAGCAGCACCGACTTGTCGAGGTCGACGGCGATACCGGTGAAGGCCGTGACGATCACCAGCCCGGCGTCATAGCGGGACGCCTTGAGCGTGTAGATCAGGCGCTTGAAATCGACCAGGCGGGCGGCGGTCACCAGCAACAGCCCGGCCAGCGCCGGCTGCGGAACGTAGCGCAGCAGCGGGGCGAACAGCAGCAGTGCCGCGGCAACCGTTGCGGCCGAGACGATTCCGGAGAATCTCGTCGCGGCGCCGGACTGGAAGTTGATCGCCGACCTCGACAGCGAGCCGGAACCGGGCAGGCTTTGGAAGAAGCCGCCGGTCAGGTTGGCCAGGCCTTCGGCCATGATCTGACGGTTGTAGTCGATCTTCTGTTGTGTCTGGTAGGCAATGGCTTTGGCGATTGACAGCGCCTCGATGATGCCGACGAAGGCGATGGCCAGCGCGCCGGTCGACAGATGCGGCAGCCACTCCGTGTGGACGTCGGGGACATGCGGCCCGGGCAGGCTGCGCGGGATCTTGGCGGCCACCGACACCGCGGTATGGCCGCCCGCGCCCGGCGTCGACCACCCGGCGAGGTAGGCGATCAGCGCGGTGATGACGAGCACCGCGAGCATGTCGACCTGCGGCCAGCCGTAGCGTTGCACCAGCTTGCGCAGGACGACGGCCAGCACCACCGCCGACGCGCTCAAAGTGAGTGCGCGGTAATTGATGTGATCGCCGTGGGTGAGCGTGAGCCAGACGCGGCGCAAGACCTGCATGTGGCCGTTGCCCTTGTCGCGCACACCCAGCGCGTTGCCCAGCTGCCCGATGGCGAGCAGGAACGCCGCGGCCGCCATGAAGCCGATGATGACTGACTCGGAAATGTAGCGGGTGAGGTTGCCGAGCTTGAACAGGCTGATCACGATCTGGAACGCGCCCACCAACACGGCCAGCAGGAAAAGCGCCTCGAAGAGCTCCTTGGAGTTCTCCGAGTCGATGAAGGCCAGCGCCGTGAACACCAGCAGCGAGATGGCGCTCGTCGGCCCGTTGATCAAATGCGAGGACGACCCGAAGATCGAGGCGACGATGGTCACGACGATCGCCGAGTACACGCCGAATCTCGGGTCCACCCCGGCGATCAGGGCGTAGGCCATCGCCTGGGGAAACGATATGGCGGCGACGGTCAGCCCGGCGATCACATCATGCCGACCCTTCACCAGGTCGTAATTCACACGCACACCCACGATGTCGACGTCTTTCCGCTAAGCACCCGACGCCGCGGCGGGCGCCGAGATCGTGTCCAGGATTCCGTTGGTGCCGAAGAACTGTTCCCGGGCGTCGCTCCAGTCCTTGGCGATGGCGCTGACCGGGAACAGGGTCAGCGGGCGCAGCCGGTCGGCATGCTTGGCCAGGATGGCCGGCTTGAAGGGCCGGTAGCCGTATTGCGCCACCAGTTCCTGAGCGGCGTCGGTGAACAGGTATTCGAGGTACGCCTTCGCGTGGGCCGCCGTCGCGGGATCGGTCACGTTCGCGTCGACCCAGGCCACCGCGGGCTGAGCGAGGATGCTGACCGGCGGATAGACGAGCTCCAGCTCGTCCTTGTTCGCCGCCACCTCGCGCAGCGCCTCGTTCTCCCACGTCAGCTGGACATCGCCGATCTTGGCCAGCGCGAAGCTGTCTCCGGCGCTGCGGGCACCGGCGTCGGAAACCGCGACGTGTTGCAGTAGCGACTTCACGTATGCGGTCGCCTGCGCCGGGGTGCCACCGCGGGTGGTGACCGCACCCCAGGCCGCCAACACGCTCAGTTGACCGTTGCCGGACGTCCGCGGATTCGGGGACACCACGGCCACCTCGGGATTGATCAGATCGGGCCAGTCGTGGATCCCCTTGGGATTGCCCTTGCGGACGACGAAGACGACGGTCGACGTGTAGGGCACCGAGGCATTCGGTAGCCGCTGTTGCCAGTTGCCGGCGATCAGGCCCCGCTTGCTGAGCGTGTCGATGTCGCTGATCAACGCCAGGGACACCACGCTGGCTTTTTGACTGCCATCGAGCACGGTGCGAAGCTGACGCCCCGAGCCGCCGTGAGACTCCTTGATGCTCAGCGTTGTTCCGTTGTGCGCGTGGTAGTCCGCGACGAATCGCTTGTCCAGCGCCGCATACAATTCGCGCGTCGGGTCGTAGGACACGTTGAGGATCTCGTTCGAACCACCCGCAGGGAGGTTCTTCAGCACGATCGCGGTCGTGGCGACGACGATGGCGAGAACGCCCAGAAGGCTCAGCCAGGGAAGCCGCAGCGGCCGGCGGGCCGTATCGGGTGGCAGCAGTTTCACCACGTCAACCACACCTTCCACCACCGACCATGATGATGTGCCAAACAGCCCCGTGTGGCACCGCACATTTTTACGAATGTTAACGATCGGGCCACCGGGCGGCAGCCTTGAGAATCAGCCTGAAGATAAATACCCCCACCGTGTTTGGGTCATTACGCGGCACCGAATGGGTCCGGGCGGTTAGCCCCGCGCGCCGACCCCGGCGCTGGATACACCGGCATCCTCGCCAACCCGGCCATGGATCCACTCCCCTGGCCGCAGCCGCCACGTCCGGCGGGCGTAGTCCAGTTCGGTGTACGGCCATTGGGTGACGATGCGCCCGGTCGGCGACCGGAAGTAGCTGTCGCACCGCGTCCAGATGGTGCGCTCCAGGTCCGCGGAAAGTGTGTCGTTGTACCGCTTTTCGGCCTCCGGGTGCACGTCGAGATATCCGCCGCGGCGCGCCAGGCGGCTCACCGCGCTGGCGACCAGCCGCGCCCCGGCTTCGAGGATGTAGACGATGGAGTTGCCGCCCTGGTTGGTGTTGGGGCCGTAGAGCATGAAGAAGTTGGGGAATCCGCTTACCGCGACCCCCAGGTAGGCGGATGGGTCGTCGCCCCAGTGTTCGTGCAGCCGGCGGCCGCCGGCGCCCACGACGTCGATGCCGCAGAGGTAGCGGGAGGTCTCGAAGCCGGTCGCCAGCACAATGGCGTCGACGCCCACTTCCCCACCCGTCGCCGTCGTCACCGATGCTGGGCCGACGCGGGCGATGGGGTCGGTGACCAGCTCGACGTTGTCGCGCTGCAACGCCCGGTAATAGTCGTCGCCCAGCAACACCCGTTTACAGCGGAACGGATAGTCCGGAGTCAGCGCCCGGCGCAGCGGCTCGTCATCGACGGTGCGCTCGAGAAACGACGTCGCGATCTGGGCGCGCGCGGTCACCACGGGGTCCTCGGCGAAAGTCGCGGTGTTGTCGTGCTGGAACTTCCAGATCTGCCAGCGGGTGCGGCGCAGCGCGAGCGGGCTGCGCCGGAAGCGGGCCAATTCGGTTGCGGTGTAAGGACGATCATCCTTGGGCACCATCCAGGGTGGGGTGCGCTGGAAGACCGTGACGCGCCCGGCGGTCTTGGCGAGTTCGGGGACGACCTGCACCCCGCTGGCGCCGGTGCCGATCACCGCGACGCGGCGGCCGGCCAGATCGAGGTCGTGGTCCCACTGCGCGGTGTGCAGCACCGGGCCGGTGAAGTCGCCCAGGCCGTCGATGTCAGGGCGGTTGGCAGAACCGAACAACCCAATCGCGCACACGACGACGTCGGCGGTCAGTGTGGTCGAGCGCCCGCCGCGCTCCAGCCGGCAATCCCACCCGCCGGTGTGCGGGTGCCAGTGCAGGGAGCGCACCGTGGTGTCGAGCATGAGCTGGCGGCGCAGGTCGAAATCGTCGGCCACCGATTCGAGGTAGGCCAGTATCTCGGGCTGGCGCGCGTAGGTGCGGCTCCAGGACGCGTTGGGGGCGAAGGAGAACGAGTACAGGTGGCTTTGGATGTCGCAGGCGGCCCCGGGATAGGTGTTGCGTCGCCAGGTGCCGCCGACGCCGTCGGCCGCCTCGACGATCACCAGGTCATCGATGCCCGCGCGGCGCAGCGCGACGGCGGCGCCCAGGCCGCCGAAGCCCGCTCCGATGATCACCACCTTCGGTCCACGGCGGCGCCGGGTCGCCGCGCGCAGTCGCCCAATAGCGTAGAGGGAGCGCGCTTTTCGGCTCGTCACGGCCGGTCCCCCGCGCGGCGGGTCAGCATTCCGTCCAGGCCACCGTCGGCGCGCCACCGCTGCAGGATGTCGGCGTACTCGGTGGGTCCGCCGAAGAAGAAGCTGCCCTGCCGAGTCTTGGCGTCGGCCTTGCCCTCCCGGTTGTAGTAGCCGGGCGTGCACACCTTGGCCCGCTCGGCACTGGCGACCGACCGGGACACCACGGTGTCGACCCAGGCGGCCTCGGAGGATGGCGCGGCCTCGATTTCGGTGATCCCCTCGGCGAGCGCGGTGGCAATGATCCACGCGACGTGGCCGGCCTGCACGTCGAGCAGGTACGGGAAGTTCACCGTCAGACCGGCCTGGGCGATGCTTTCGATGAAGCAGTTCGGGAAGCCGGTCGTGCACAGGCCCTGGAAGGTCCGCACGCCGTCGGCCCAGTGCTCGGTCAGTGTCACGCCGTCACGGCCGATCAGCTCGAACCCGGTGCGGCGGCAATAGTCGGTGCCGACCTCGAAACCCGTTGCGAAGATAAGACAGTCGAGTTCGTAGACGACACCGTCGACCACCACGCCGGTCTCGGTGATGCGCTGCACGCCGCGACCCCGGGTGTCCACCAGGGTGACGTTGTCCCGGTTGAAGGTCTGCAGATACTCATCGTGAAAGCAGGGCCTTTTGCAGAAGTAGCCGTACCACGGTTTGAGCGCTTCGGCGGTCGCAGGATCGGTCACGATCGCATCGACGCGCGCCCGGATCTCGTCCATCTTGGCGAAGTCGGCCAGCTCGATGTCGCGGCCGCGTTGTCCGGGATCGGCGAGGCCGTCCCCGTCGTGACGCATGACGGGCAGCTTACGGGTGATGCTCGTCCAGGCATCGGCGACCATATCCTGGTCGGCTTGTCCTCCGGCGGTGAGGATTTGGAAGTTCTGTATCCGCTCGTGCTGCCAGCCGGGCCGTAATGCGTTGGCCCACTGGGGATCGGTCGCGCGATTGGCGCGGACATCTACCGAGGACGGGGTGCGCTGAAAGACGTAGAGCCGGCGGGCGGCCGCGCCGAGGTGCGGTATGCACTGGATCGCGGTGGCGCCGGTTCCGATGATGCCGACGCGCTTGTCGGCCAGATGCTGCAGTCGGTCCCCGGTGTAGGCGTAGTCCCAACGACTGGTGTGGAACGCATGACCGCCGAAGGCGCCCAGTCCTTCGATGCCCGGTAACTTGGGCTTGGCCTGATACCCGTTGGCCATGGAGACGAACCTGGCCCGCATCTCGTCGCCACGGTCGGTACGGATGATCCAGCGCGATCTCGCCGCGTCCCAGTGGATTTCCCGCACGTCGGTACGTAGGCAGGCGTCGCGGTAGAGGTCGTAGTGTTTGGCGATGCGGCGGCAATGGGCGAAGATCTCGGGGCCCTTGGCGTATTTTTCGGTCGGCGTGTAGCCGAGCTCCTCGAGCAGCGGCATGTACACGTATGACTCGACGTCGCAAGCGATTCCGGGATAGCGGTTCCAGTACCAGGTGCCGCCCACGTCGGCCGCCCTGTCGATGAGCCGCACGCTTTCGACGCCGAGCTGGCGTAGCCGAACGCCGGTCAACAGCCCGCCGAATCCCGCGCCGATGATGGCGACGTCGACCTCGTCGGCGAGCGGTTCACGGACGAAGTCGTCGTTCACCCAGGGGTCTTCGGCAAATCGGGCGAACGGGCCGGCCACCTCGACGTACTGCGCGATGCCATCCGCGCGTAACCGGCGCGCACGCTCTTCGGCGTACTTGCGCCGCAGCGCGTCGACGTCTAGCGCCTGGCGAACGGTTTCGGTCACGGCCTGGGATTCCTCTCCGTGGCCTCGACCCTATAATCGATCGCTTCGCCATATCAAGGGCGCGCCGCGGCAACCCCCGACGGGGCCTGGCCTTAAGGCGTTGCGCGACACAATGACTGGGGCGGCTCCAGCCGCCGACGAGCGGGCAGCCGCGGTGCTACCGAGGGCCGCGCTCCTTGCCCGCGGCGATTGCCGCCGCCAGTGAGTCGCCCAGCGTCCACAGCGCCACCCCGATCAAGACCAGATCCTTGAGCAGAAACTGGCCGGGCAGCGCCGAGAGCACCGGAACGCCGTGGGCGTACGTCATGACCACGCCCGGCGTGGTGAAGAGGAAACTCAACGTGCCCAAGAACAGCACCACCGCCAGGGCGCTGCCGGCCGCCGAAACCCGCGGCCATAGCGGTTGCACCGCAATGAGCAGGGCGGCAACGATTTCCATCGTGCCGAGGGCATACGCGACGAAGGTGACGCTGAATACGTCATAGACCCAGCTCATCAGCGGGCTGTGCTGAATCAGCACCCGGGCCTCCATCTTCACGTACTTGCCGAAGCCGATCCACACCAAAACAAGCACCAGGCCGTACCGGCTGACGAGTTGGCCCCACCGGGTCAATGCCGGCGCCGCGGCCGGCGCGAAGGTTTGGTCGATCATCGGGCGAAGTCCTTTCGGCTCAATGCGAGGGCGTTCCTCCGACACACGGTTCAGGGCACGGTTGCGTTCACTTCGGCAACCGCTCGAGCCCGGCGACGATGAGCCGCAACCCGAACGCAAACTCGTCGGCCAAGGGGACGGGCAGGTCGTCGGCGACGGTCACCGTCGCGGGAAAGCGGGACGGATCGAGCCGGTGAAACGCCGCCGAGAGTTCGGCGTCCCGCTGAGCACCGTCGGCCGTCGCGCCCGCAAGTTGTAGCGCAAAGCCCAGGACATAGCGCGCCAGCGTCGCATACGCGTGGGCGGCGACCGCCGGTGAAAAACCGTTGCCGAGGAGAACGGCCAGGCACCGCTCGCGATTTGCCAACGCGTTCGGCCCGATCGGGGTGTACTCGACCAACAGGGGCGCGATATTGCCATGCCGGCTCAGCGCATCAAACATGTGCTGCGCGAACGAGATACACGCCTGCTGCCACGGCATCGCGGCGAGCTCGTCCGGGGCGAAATCGACCTCGCCGAGAATTTGGTCGATCACCAGTGACACCAATTCGGACCGGTTGGAGAAGTGGCGGTACAACGTGGCGGTGCCCGATTCCAGGCGCTGCGACAGCGACCGCATCGACAACGCCTCGGGACCCTGCTCGTCGACGAGCTCGACGGCCGCGCCCAGGATGCGCTCCATCGGTAGCGCCGGGCGACCGCGAGAACGGCGTGGCCGGTCGGTGTCGTCCACATCACGCAAGGTGGCTCTCCTGACCCTTGACAGCCCGACGTATTATGGAGACACTGTATCCATAATTACGCCCATGATTCAAGCGCCTTGACAGCAAGGAATACTCGCGATGCTCCTCCCCCTGGCGGCAGAACCCTTCACCGCGCCCACCGACCGTGACATGCTGCCCTCCGAGCGACGCGAGTTCGTCCGCACGCATCGCACCTGTGTCTTCGGCTACCGTCGTCGCAACGACGGCCCGGGCATGTCGATCGTGTACTACATCCCCACCGATACCGACGAATTGCTCGTCTCCACCATGGCCGGTCGCGGAAAGGCCCGCATCGTCGAACGTGACGGCAAGGTCAGCCTGTGCGTGCTCGACGAGCGGTGGCCCTTCGCCTATTTGCAGGTCTATGCCGACGCGACCCTCGACCAGGACGGGGATCTGGCGGTCGACGTGATGATGGCGGTCGGCGGTCGGATGTCGGGTCAACCACTGGGCGACGAGGCGCGGCCGCACATCCGGGAGATGTGTGAACGCGAGAATCGGGTGGTCATTCGCTGCCGGCCGTACTCCACCTTTGCGACGCCGCCGCGGCATCTGCACCGCAACGACCAGGCCAAGGAACTCAGCCACTGGGTGTCGGGTGTGATGCCCTGGGACGCAGCCGATCCGGCGGCCGGCTGATCACCCGGCGTAACGGTCACGCAGTTTGCTCAGCGTCGCTTCGATGCCCGAGGCGTTCGCCTTGGCGAAACCCATCCGCTCGTAGTACTTCAGCTTGTTCTTGAGCGCACCGGCGTCGCGGTAGTCGAAGGTCTCGGTGACCGTGGTCTGGGTCGGCGACACCGCCTCGAACTCCCACCGCCAGCGGTGACCCAGCGGATGGCGCCATTCGACCAGTTCGTTCGGCATCAACGCGGTGATCGTGCTGGTGATGCGGTAGGGAATGCCGAACATCTTCATGCGCGTCGAAAACTTCGAGCCCGCAACGAGTTGCGGTGGCACGGTGATGTTCTCGCGGACGGTGCCCGATCCGTCCAGCTCGTGGTGCCGGCGGGGATCGGCGACCAAGGCGTACAGTTCCGCGGCCGGGGCGGCAACGTCGACCCTGCGGCTCACCTGGCGGGGACCCCGGTCGACGACAGTGACGGTCATGATGTCTCCTTCCGCTACCCGGCAG
>NZ_LZMG01000432.1:0-17392 GCF_001673615.1 Mycobacterium sp. 1245499.0 | reverse complement strand
CTCACCGAAAACAACAGGTGTGGCGTCCGAGCGCCCAGGCCGTCGAGATATTCCTCGGCCGCGATCGCACCGCGGCAGGCGACGGCCCAGCCGTCGGTGCCCGAACCGGCCAATACCGCGCCGACGGTGGTGGCCGTGCCGTCCGTGCCCGTCACCGGAATCGTCGACAGATCGGCAGTAGCCGCGGGCAACGCCGCGACCGGCCCGGTGCCGCGGTGCGATCGCGGCCGAGGAATATCTCGACGGCCTGGGCGCTCGGACGCCACACCTGTTGTTTTCGGTGAGCAAGTCGCTGGTGGGCGCGGTGGTGGGTGTGTTGCATGGGGCCGGTGTGATCGAGCTCGACGCGCCGGTGACGAAATACGTTCCCGCCCTTCATAATTGCGGCTATGCCGGTGCGACGGTGCGTCACTTGCTGGACATGAGGTCGGGTATCGCGTTCTCGGAGAACTACGACGACCCGGCCGCGCAGATACACCTTCTCGACCAGGCAATGGGGTGGGCACCCAGGAGAACTCCGGACGCTCCTGCCACGTTGCAGGAGTTCTTGCTGAGCTTGCGCCAGCAGCGCGCTCACGGCGGCCCGTTCGAATACCGTTCCTGTGAAACCGATGTGCTGGGCTGGATCTGCGAGGTCGCCGGCGCTCAACGGATGCCGGAGCTGATGTCGGAGTTGCTGTGGAGCCGCATCGGCGCACAATGCGACGCCACCATCGGCGTCGACGTCGACGGCACCGGGTTTTTCGACGGTGGCATCAGCGCCTGCCTCACCGACATGATCCGGTTCGGGTCGCTGTTCTTGCGCGACGGCGTCTCGCTGACCGGCCGGCAAGTGGTGCCGTCGGCGTGGATCGCCGACACCCTCGACGGCGGACCCGACTCGCGTCAGGCGTTCGCCGCCAGCCCCGACGACAACGAGATGCCCGGCGGCATGTACCGCAACCAGATGTGGTTCCCCTACCCGGGCAGCAATGTCGTGTTGTGTCAAGGCATGTGCGGTCAGATGATCTATGTCAACCGCGCCGCGGAGGTGGTCGCCGCCAAGTTATCCACGCAACTGAAGACTCATGAGCCGCACATGTCCGACACCCTGCGCGCCTTCGACGCGGCGGCACGCGAATTGGCTGGACTCCCCGGCTAGTCGACCGCAGTCAGTCGGATATCTCGGCGAGCCGTTTGGCCGAACTCCGGATATTCTGCATGTCTGTCTTGCTTTGGAGCAGCGCACTTTTGGCGGCCTCGATCGCGCCATCAGGATCGGAAGGGAATCGAATGCCCTCACCCCGTTGGCCGGCCGCACTCGCCGTTTCCCTACTGGCCGCCGCGGCACTGCTCAGCACCGCCGGCGTCGCGGCCGCGACCCCCCAAGATGACGCGTACCTCGCGCAACTGCGTGCCGTCGGCCTGACTTGGCCGCCGAAAACGGACGAGGCCCTGATCGCCGAGGCGCACGATGTGTGTTACGACCTGACCTGGGGTTGGACGCCGCAACAGATCGCCGACGATCTGCACGCCCGGTTGGACACCAAGGGCGTGACGCTGTTGGACGTCGGGAGCCTGGTCAACGCCGCCCACTCGATCTATTGCCCCGGCAATGTGTGCGACGCCCCCAGCCTTTGCACCTGAGGACCCCCGCCGAGCGACGCAGTAACTGGCTGTAGCGTGACGGCCGTGAAGTCCTCCCGGATGTACTCCTCCGTCGCGCTCGCGGCTTCGGTCGCAGCAACCGCTCTGACGCTCGCCGGAGCGGGCACGGCCACCGCGGCCGGCTCATGTCCGACCGCGGCACCGCAAAACGGTGCAACGCCCGACTGGACGTTGAGCGGTACCACGGGCAGCGTCGCGGTCACCGGATCCACGGACACCACCGCTCCGCTGGTGAAGGTCACCACACCGTTCAGCGTGGGCCAGACCCAGGTGCACACGCTGCAGGCCGGAGACGGACCGGTCGTCTCCAACACCGCCCGCGTCTCCGTCTGCTACATGGGCGTCAACGGGCGTGACGGGTCCGTCTTCGACAGCAGCTACCAGCGCGGCGCCCCCGTCGACTTCCCGCTTACTGGCGTCGTGCCGGGCTTTCAGAAGGCCATCGCGGGACAGAAGGTCGGGTCGACGGTCGCCGTCGCGATGGTCCCCGCCGATGGCTACCCCGAGGGTCAGCCCAGCGCCGGCATCCAGCCCGGCGACTCGCTTGTCTTCGCGATCAAGATCCTCAGCGCCACCGGCTAGCTCGGGCCGCCAAATCCCCTGTGCGGCAGGTTAATCACCTAGCGGCGCGAACATGAGCGCGGGATCGATGCCGAGTTGTCCAGCGACGTGAGTGGTGTCCCAGTACTCACGCCAGTGCGTGATCGCGCCGTCGCGAACCTCGAAAAGCGCGGTGACGTGGAAGGTGACGGCCACGCCGTTCATGGCGTTCACGTCGACTCGTTCGACGACGACGGTGTCGTCGTCGGACACGATCGTGCGGATCTCGCTCCCCTCGATCATGCCCGTCGCCAGGGTGTTGTGCTTCTCGAGTTCCGCGCGCGCCGCGTCACGTCCCCGCACCACCGGTGACAGCGGCACGTGCAGCTGCCACACGAAGTCGTCGGCCATGAGTGCGGTCATCGCGTCGACGTCCATGCTCTTGCCGTAAGCGGCGTGTATGAAATCGACCACGATTCTTTCGTTGTCGTTTTTGGTCGCAACGCTTTTCGCCATCTCATTGTCCTTCAGGGGCGGTTACTGTTCGCTATTCGTCGAACTGTAGATGGCAGTCGCTCGAAAAGGCGGTGATATACGAATCGCTTAACGCGGCCTCAGGGCCGAAGCAGCGTGATGATGGTGACGTCGTCGTCGGTATGCCTCGACGCCATCGCGGTCCAGATCCGGGACGCCGTCGCATCGCCCGCCCGGCCGAGGGTCGCCGCCAAGAGATCGAGCCCGTCGTCGATCGACTCGCCGCGACGCTCCACGAGGCCGTCGGAGAACAGGACCAAGCCGTGTCCGGGTTCAACGCTGAACGTGCTGGGGGCATAGCTGACACCCTTGACGCCGATCGGTGGGGAGAGCTTGATGGGCGCCGAGACCGCCTCGCCGACAACGTTGCCGGTCAGGTCCGTCACATACGGCAGCAAGTGGCCGGCCGAGGCGGCCTCCACCCGGCCCGAATCGAGATCGACCCGCGCGGCGATGACCGTGGCGAATGCGCCGGGCAGCATGTGCAGGCAGAACTCGTTGAGCTGTTCGAGCGCCTCGGCCGGTGTGGCGCCGGTGAACAGCTGGGCGCGCAGCGCGTTGCGCAGCGCGGCCATGGTGCCGGCCGCGGCGATGCCGTGCCCGGCCACGTCGCCGATCAGCGCGATCAGCCGGCCGTCGCGAAGCTCGAACGCGTCGTACCAATCGCCGCCGACGTTGTCCCCCGCCGCCGGTTCGTAATGCGCGGACAGGCGCCAGTTGTCGAGGGCGGGGATGGATTCGGGTAGCAGGCTGCGCTGCAGCGTCTCCGCCAGGCGCAGCGCTCCGCGCGTGCGGCGATACAGCGACTCGACCAGCTGGAGTCGCAGGGATCCGGCGGAGTCGGTCTCGCTCAGCGACCAGGGTTCGCTGCGCCCATGCACGATCTCGCGCCATCGGTCGAACGATTTGCGCGGGCTGAGCCGATACTGGTCGCCCTCGCTGATCGCGATCGACTTGTTGTAGGGGTCGCCGCCCCAGTCCACCGAGCGCAGCACCTCTCGGCGGAACCAGATCGCGTATTGCCCGTCGGGCAGATTGAGCGCCAGCGCCCCGGCGGCCACCTGCGGATCCAGCTTGAGCTCCGGCAACGCCCGGGACAGGCACTCGCTGCTCGCGATCTCGTCGTCCACCTCGCGCGCCCAGGCGGCGACGGCGGACACGACTTCGGGCGGCGGAACCGAGCCGCGCATGCGGAAGTCGCCCCCGATGTGGATGACCACGCCGTCGGCGGGCACCAAATCGAGCAGGTCCGGCGCCCCGAGCAACGCCGCCGATAGCGGCTCGCCGTCGTCCAGCGTGGCGGCGGTGAGCTTGGCCAAGATGGCCTGCGCGGCCAGGCGCTTGTGCAGTTGTTCATCCTCGAACCGGTCGACGAGTCGCAGCGACAGAGTCGAGCCGAGGAACTCGGCCGCCGCCCGGGTGCCGAACGGCGGCAGGTGCGGTCCGGTGTAGTGGTGGCAGGCGATCAGCCCCCACAGCCGGCCCTGCCGCAGCAGCGAGATCGACATCGATGCGTGCACACCCATGTTCTGCAGATACTCGATATGAATGGGCGAAACGCTGCGCAGGGTGGCATACGTGAGGTCCAGCGGCGTACTGCTCACCGGGTCGATGCTCGGCACCAGCGGCGCCGGCGCGTAGTCGACGTCGGAAATCAGTCGGATCCAGTTCTTCTCGTACAGTGCGCGCGCCTGCGCCGGGATATCGGTCGAGGGGTAGTGCAGGCCCAGGAAGGAGTTGAGGTCGTCGCGCTTGGACTCGGCCACGACTTCGCCGTTGTACTCCTCGTCGTAGCGATACACCATGACCCGGTCGAAGCCGGTCAGGTCTCGGACGGCGCGCGCCGCGATGGCGTACAGCTCGGTCAGCGTGGCGGCCCGGTTCAATTCCTCGACCGCGCCGCGGACCGCCTGGTAGGTGTTCGGGAAGGAGAACGGCCGCTCGCCGTAAGCGATTTCGAGCTCAACCAACAACACGCCGCCCGGCTCGCGGTGCAGGATCGCGTCGAAGGCCCGCGACTCGCCGCCGACCTCGATGGTGAGCTCGAGCGGGTTGTTCTGGCGCAGACTGCCGAAAGTCTCCGCCGCGCGCTCGATGCGGGTGGCTTGTTCGGAACCGAGCAGCGCGGACAGGTGCCGGCCGAGCACGGCTTCGACGGGACGGTCGAGCAGATCGGCGACGTTGGCGCTGACCTGACGCACTTCGAACGCGGGTTCGTGTACCACCGCGAGCACCCCGCGCGGCTGAATGCTGCCGGGGATGTGGATCGGCTCGCGCGCACAGTTGTCCAGGTCGATGGGAGTGCCGACCGGTACGAGATCGTCGATCGGCTGATCCGCGGACGCCGACGGCGGGACGTGCCGCTCGTCGCCGGTCACGCGAGCCGCTTCGTTGGAGTGGTAAGGGGTAGCAGCCAGACCTCCAAGCTATCAATGTGCGTCGCCGTTCGCCGACTAGGTAAGCCGCGATACGCGCGGCCTGGCAGATTCGCCCGGCAGTGACTTCCCCACGCGCCCAAGAAATTTTCCCCCTTCGACGGCGGTACGCGCCGTCGACCCCGGTCGGCCTCGCCGCGGTGACCGCTCCCGCCGCGCTCACCAAGGTAATCTGAGCAGGTCATGTGCTCGGTCGCCGTCCCAACAACCCGCCGTCTATCGGTCGCGATGAAGCAGGGCTCGGCGGCCGAACACGAGGCCGCCGAGCAGAGCCCATTCATGTCCGAACTGCTCGCCGGCCGGATCGGCGCACCGGGCTACTGCGAGTACTTGCTTCGGTTGCGTGTGGTGTACGCAGCCCTGGAGGACGCCGTGCGGGCCCGCCGTGACGATTCCATGGTTGCCGCGGTGTACGACCCCGCGCTGGAGCGCCTGACTGCTATCGACGCCGACCTCGATCACTGGCTGACCCCGGGTGCCGCACGCGAGGTCGACTCCCCCGCGGCGGCGGCCTACGCCGAGCGACTCGGCGCCCTCACGTGGGGTGGCGCCCTGGTGGCCCACCACTACACGCGCTATCTCGGGGATCTCTCCGGAGGCCGGGGCATCGGCAAAATCCTCGATCGCACCTTCGATCTTCGGGGCGCGGGACTTGCATTCTATGAATTTCCGGTGCGGCCCAAACCGTATAAGGACGCCTATCGTGCCCGCCTCGACGCGCTGCGTCCCGACGCCGACGAAATCGATCGCATAGTCGGCGAGGTGAAATACGCCTTCGGCCTGAACCAGGCCCTCTTCGATGAACTGTCCGACGGCGTGCCGGACCGTCGGCGCTGAATCACACTTCGGCGGAACCCCAGCGAACCCGTGCGGCAACGAACCAGGTGCCGTCGAAGAGCGCCTCTCCCCCGAGTTCGTCGGCCAGTTGCCGGCCGCCGAGGTAGCGCTTGTAGACGCGGTGACGCGATCCGTCATTCAAGGTCCGCTCTTGCCATTGCTCGGGTTCCACGCCGGCGCGAAGCGCTGAGTCGATGACGATCAGCTCCCCGGCCACCCGGCGTACCTCAGTCAGAAAGGCTTGGCGTTCATCGGCCGGCAGGTGCCCGTAGAAGTGGCCGGTCAAAACGCGGTCGAAGGCATTGCCCGCGAACGGCAACGACAACGCGTCAGCGACGATCGCCACGCCGTGCGGCAACCGCGATTGGGTCAACTCGACCATCGCAGGGCTTTGGTCCGCTCCCACCACGAGGCCACGCAGATGGCGGGTCAAAAAACCGCTACCGCAAGCCACGTCCAGCGTGCGCGCGGCCGGCAGGTCGGCAACCAAGCTGACCACCCGATCGACCTCGGCGCTCCACCCTGGCCGGTCACGCTGGGCGAAATGCCCTTGTCCTAAATACCATTCGTCGTATTCGGCGGCGCGCCGATCGTAATAGGCTGCGGTATCAGGGTCTCGGGCAAAGGCCGGGGATGTTCGCGACATATCGTCAGTCTTATCGACGCCACCACCGCTGGCCACCCATTTACGCGCGCTGACTCTTCTAATGGGTCAGACCTGGTTGAATCCGCCATCGGCGGTGACGGTGGATCCGGTGGTGAAGCTGGACAGATCGCTGGCCAAAAACACTGCGGCATTGGCGATCTCGGTGGGCTCGGCGAAGCGGCCCAGCGGGATGGTGCCGATGCGGCCGGCGCGGAACTCCTCGATCGAAGCGTCGGGATCGGTCTGCGCGGCCAGCGCGTCGCTGCCGGGGGTGGCCGTGGACCCGGCCACGATGACGTTGACCCGGATGTTGCGGCCGGCGAGTTCGTTGGCCCAGGCGCGGGCCAGGGATCGGACGGCGGCCTTGGTGGCGGCGTAGATGCTCAGCCCGGGGCGGCCGCGGTCGGCGGTGGTGGAGCCCGTCAGAATGACGGAGGCGCCGTCGTTGAGCAGCGGCAGCGCCTTTTGCACGGTGTAGACGACGCCCTTGACGTTGGTGGTCAGCAGCGCGTCGAGGTCGTCATCGGTGATTTCCCCCAGCCGCGCCACCCTCGTCGATCCGGCGTTGGCCATCACGATGTCGAGGCCGGTACCCGCTGCCGCGACCTCGGCGTAGAGCCGGTCCAGATCCTCCGGCGTTCCGACATCTCCGCGCACGGCGGTCACGCGAGGGCCCAATGTGCTTGCCGCAGCGTCGAGTTCAGGCTGGCGCCGACCCGTGATGAACACCCGGGCGGCGCCCTCGGCAAGAAACCGTTCGGCGGTGGCCAACCCGATCCCGGAGTTGGCGCCCGTGATGACAGCGGTCTTGTGGTCGAGCAATCCCATTCGGTTCTCTCCTCGAGTCGGCGTGCCGTCACCGTTGAAACCGCGGCCGCGAATTCGCGCGCGCCGCCGCCTCGATGATGCCGTGGATGACCTGCGCGGACACCATCGCCCCCGTGCGTCCTGCCCGTCGAGCACGGGATCACCGATCGTGAACCCGGAAACCTCACCCGACACGTTCTCATCCGAACTCGTATTCTCTGCAGCATGATCGCCGCCTTGATCCTGACGCCGAGGTCAGCGCGCAGCCCGCTGCGGGCGGCCGGCAAATCCGCGCGCTAGGCCCGGTGCGGACGCGTGGCGGCTCTGGCACTGGCGCTTGCCGGTCTGGCGTTTCTCGACTCGCTCAACGTGCTCAACGTGGGAGTGGTTTCGGCGGTCATCTTCGACAGCCGGCTGGGGCGCCGGTCTCCGCTTCCCGGCGCCTTGAGTTACGTCGCGGGCGTGTTCGCGGTGACGACCACGTTCGGCGTGTGCACCGTGCTGGGCATCGGCTTCATCACCGAGGTCCTCGACTTTCACCTGACACCGGCCATTCGTTTCCGGGGCGAACTGCTGCTGGGCATCGCGTTGATCTGCTTGGCCTTCTTTCCGTTGACCGCGCAGTCGTCGGCACCCGGCTGGGCGCTGGCGGCGATGCGGCAACGGCCCTGGCTGCTCGGATTTCTGGGGCTGGCGGTGGGCAGTGGCCAGGCCCCTACCGCCGTGCCCTATCTCACCGGCTTGGCGATGCTCGCCGCGGTGCACCCGCGGCCGCCGCTCTGGCCGTTGGTCATCCTCGTCTACTGGGCCATCGCCCTGTCGCCGCCGCTGCTGATCCTTGCCCTCTCGATGAGAAAAACCATGCGGGCCAAGCGCATTCAGCGCGCGATCGTGCGCGCCCTCACTCGCTACGGGCCGATGTCGGTGCGGCTGTTGTTCCTGGTTTTCGGAACCGGGCTCATCGCCGACGCAATCGTCAACCACAGCGCGCTGTGGTGAGGTGGTACGACTTCTCATCTGATGCACAGCGAGCTGGATTACCTTGTCGCGTGTGACCGATCGCCACGAACGCGCAATGTCCTTCGGCTCGATCGCCGAGGACTACGACGGGCTGCGGCCGCAGCCTCCGCAGCAGGCGGTGGACTGGCTGCTGCCGTCGGACTGCGAGCTGGCCGTCGACGTCGGTGCGGGCACCGGCCTGTTCACCCGCACGCTCGTCGGCCGGGCGGCGCAAGTCGTCGCCGTCGAGCCCGATGCGCGGATGCGAGCGGTGCTGGCCGAGCGGTCCCCCGGAGTTCGCGCCGTGGCGGGCACCGGTGAGTCGATTCCCCTCCCGGACAACTCCGCCGACGCGGTCTTCGTCTCCTCGGCGTGGCACTGGATGGATCCCGACCGGGCCGTCCCGGAGATCGGCCGCGTGCTGCGCGACCGCGGTCGGTTCGGGCTGATCTGGACCAGTCGCGATCGCGACGTGGACTGGGTCCGCGACCTCGAGGTGCTGCCCAAGGACGACACGTCCGAACTGGATGCGCCCGACCGCTTCCGCCGGCGCCACGAGAACGTCGTACTGCCGGATCCGCAGATATTCCACAACGTCGCGCGCGAGACGTTCGATTTCGTGCGCACGATGACGGTCGACGACATCGTCGCGATGCTCGCCACCTACAGCCGGGTGATCATCGCCTCCCCCGACGACCGCGCGCAGCGGCTCGACAACGCCCGAGCCATCTTGACCGAGCGTTTCCCCGGCGCCGACGTGATCGACGTCCCCATGCAATCCCGGTGCTGGCGCGCCGATCGGATCGCCCGCGGCCGCTAAGCGCCGCTTGGACGTTCCTTTTGCCGATGTCGTAGACAGCGGGGGGTTAAGCGCGTAACTTCTGCCGCATTCACTTAGGAGACGCAATGACGGTGCAATCCGTATTGGCCGAGGTCCGAGAAATCCCCGGTACCGGTGACGTGATCCCGATCTTCGATCCCTCCACCGAGGAACAGATCAGCCAGTTCACCGACGGCGGTACCGAAGCCGTCAACGAGGCGGTCGCGCGCGCGAAAGCGAGCGCCGAGTCCGAAATATGGTCCGGGAAACCCGATTACGAGCGAGCCAAGGTCCTGTGGCGGGTCGCCGACCTGATCGACGAGAACACCGAGCTGCTCGCCGAGCTCGAAATGCTGAACGCCGGAATGTATCCCGCTCAAGCGCAGATGCAGGTGAAAATCGGCGCCGAGTGGTTCCGCTATTACGCCGGCTGGTGTACCAAGATCGACGGCATTGCGCGCGATGTGAACACCGGCGGCCTGACCGGCGTCGATTCGCACATGCACACCTATACGGTGCGCGAGCCCTACGGCGTGGTCGGGCTGATTTTCCCGTGGAACGGCCCCGTGTTCAATTTCTGCGCCAAGCTTGCGCCGTCGCTGGCGGCCGGGTGCAACAGTGTGGTGAAACCCGCTGAGGAGACGCCACTTTCGGCGCACGTGCTGATGCGCCTGCTGGCCGAGGCCGGAATCCCGGACGGGGTGGCCAACCTGGTCAACGGATACGGACACACCGTCGGCGCGGCGATCACCGCGCACCCCGACGTGGAGAAGGTCGCCTTCACCGGCTCGACAGAGGTGGGCCGCGCGATCGTGCACGCCGCGGCCGACAGCAACCTCAACAAGGTCACCCTCGAGCTCGGCGGCAAGTCACCGGTGCTGATTTTCGACGACGCGAAACTGAAGAAGGCCGTCCCGATGTCGGCGTTCGGCACGTTCGTCCACTCGGGGCAGGCCTGCGTGTGCGGCTCCCGCATCCTGGTGCAGCGTGGCGTGTACGACCAGGTCGTCGAGGGCATGGCGATGGTGGCGAATGCGATGAAGATGGGCGGCCCCAACGAAGAGGGGACCATGAGCGGACCGCTGATCAGCCAGAAGCAGCTCGACCGGGTGCTGGGCTACCTGGAGCAGGGCAGGTCCGACGGCGCGGAAATCGTCACCGGCGGCCACCGCCTCGATCGCAAGGGCTACTTCGTGCACCCGACGGTCGTCACCAACGTCGATCCCGACACCAGCCGGCTGTTCCAGGAAGAGATCTTCGGGCCCGTCGTCACGGTCCTGCCCTTCGACGACGAGGACGAGGCCGTCGCGTTGGCCAACAACAGCACCTACGGGCTGGCCGCCACCGTGTGGACCAAGGACCTCGCCCGCTCCCATCGACTGGCCAAGCGGCTGGCGGCCGGAACCGTCGGGCTCAACTGCGCTTTTCCCTACGACCACTCGATGCCCTTCGGCGGCTACAAGCAGTCCGGCTGGGGCCACGAGTCAGGCAAGGCCGGCATCGAGACCTACCTACAGACCAAGATCGTCTGGGCACAGATGTAGCGGCCTCACGCCTGCGGCCCCTCCGGCGGCCAGACCGTCCCGGGCGACGCCTCGCCGGGGCTCTCGAAATCGCCGCGAGACAGCGGCACCCACCGCTCGCTCGGTGCGGGCTGCTCCGACGACGGGAAGTCGCGCAGACTGCCGGTCGGCTTGGCGTCCCACTTGGCGAACGTCAGCGGCGTCTGCAGCCAGGCGTGCAGCAGGTTGTAGGCCGACTCGAGCGAATCGATGTGAGTGCGCTCCCAGCCATGGCTGCCGTCGAGGCCGAAGCCGACCAGCGCGGCGCGGGTGTTGGCACCCGCTTCGATCGCCGCCGCGGCATCGGACCGGTAGTAGCGAAAAACGTCGCGGGCGAATGGGATTCCCTGCTCGCGGGCCAGCCGGCAGAGTTTGCGGGTGAGGTGGTAGTCGAACGGGCCATGCATGTCGGCCATCGGGATCGTCACGCCGTCCTCGAGGGAATGCTGGCCGGGCGCGCACACCGCGTTGTCCACCGAGACCAGCTCGGCGACGTCGGCGGGCAAGCCGTGACTGGCCCCGTGGCCGACCTCCTCGGTGATGGTGACCATGATCGTGGTGCGGTGCGGCAGCACCACCTTGTTCTCGGAGAAGTTCTTGGCCAGCGCGAGCGCTATCGCGACGCCCGCCTTGCCGTCCAGATGGCGTGAGACGATGAAGCCGTCGGCGGTGAGCTCGGGGCTGGTGATCAACGCCACGAAGTCACCGACCTGCAGGCCGAGCCGAACCAGGTCCTCGCGCGAGGACACTTTGCGGTCGATGCGGACCTCGACGTGCTCCCAGTTGGTGGGTTGTGTGTCGATCTCATCGCCGAATGCGTGCCCGCTGGCCTTGAGCGGCATGACCGTGCCGGTGATGAACTCATCGGGGTCGTCGATGAAAATGCGCACCCGGGCGCCCGCGGCGAACCGCGCCGAAAAGGTGCCGACCGGGACCAGTTGAAGGCGGCCGTTGTCCTTCAGGTCGCTGACCATGCAGCCGATGGTGTCGGAGTGAACCACTATGGCGCGGTCGATGGTCGCGGACTCACCCGGCAGTTCGGCGGTCAGCGCGCCGCGCCGGGTCAGCGTGAACGGCACCCCGAAGTGGTCGAAGATGTCGCCGATCACCTGCATCACCGCATCCGTGCGTCCCGACGGGCTCGGGGTCTGCAGCAGCGCCAGCAGGGTGTCGATCATCCAGGTGCGGTCGGCCTCGGCCATGGCCGCGATCTGGCCCACGTTATCTCCTCTCGAGTCGCCTCCGAACGCGTTCAACCTACCGTGTGAGCGGCACCGAACGCCCGTCGCGGCGGGCGCCGCACCACGGCTGCGGGCGTTCGATATGTCCGCTGCCCCTAAGAAGCGGATTCCATCTGGGCGATCAGATCCGCGAGGGTGAGGATGCGCTGGGCGTCGCGCACATGCAGGCTCTCGATCATGCGGCCGTCGACGGTGATGACGCTGGTGCCGGACGCCTGCGCCTGCTCGTAGGCCGAGACGATCTTGCGGGCGTCCTCCACTTCCTTGTGTGAGGGACCGAACAGCTCGTTGGCGGGGGCGATCTGCGACGGGTGGATCAGGGTCTTGCCGTCGAAGCCCATCTCGCGGCCTTGCCGAGCCTCGGCCCGGAATGCGCCGTCGTCGGTGATGTCGTTGAACACGCCGTCCAAGATGACCTTTCCGGCCGCCCGGGCTCCCAGCAAGGCCAAGCCGAGGGCGGGCACCGCGGGTGCGCGCCCGGGCACGTGCAGGCCGTGCAGCTCGTTGACCAGGTCGTTGGTACCCACCACCAAACCGGCCAGGCGATCGCTGGCCGACGCGACCTCCTCGGCCCGCAGAAAGGCCCGGGGCGTTTCGATCATCACCCACAGCTGCAACGACTTCGGCGCTCCCAATGCGTCCAGCGCGTCGGCCAGCGCTCGAACCTGTTGACCCGTCTCGACTTTCGGCACCAGCACGCCGTCGGCGGCGGAACCGGCCACCGCCGCCAGGTCGTCGTCGTGCCAGTCGGTGTCCAAGCCGTTGATGCGCACCACGACCTCGCGGGGCCGGTAGCTCTCTGACGAGATCGCGTCACACACCGTCATCCTCGAATCGGCTTTCGCGTTGGGACCCACGGCATCCTCGAGGTCGAAGATCAGCACGTCCGCCGGCAGCGTCTTACCCTTCTCCAGCGCGCGCGGCTTGTTGCCGGGGAGGTACAGGGCGGATCGGCGCGGGCGCAGGGTCGGTGCCATGAAAGCGATTCACTTCCTGTCGTCGTTGGAGCGGGAGAGTCACGAGCGTGCGCGACGGGTGTGGGGTGCGCGCGGCCTAGGCAGAAAGTACCCTTCGGTACCGGTGGAGCCGTGCGCCGGTGGTCAGCGTTCCGGCAGGCGAAATGGCCGACGCCGCGAGTGGATCGGCGGAAGGGGAAAACGAATGTCATCATTAGGCTCGGCGCGCAGCGAGGGCGACAGCTGGGACCTGGCGTCCAGCGTGGGGGCGACCGCCACGATGGTGGCGGCCTCCCGAGCGCTGGCGTCCCGTGAGCCGGACCCGTTGCTGGACGACCGATTCGCCGAGCCGTTGGTGCGGGCGGTCGGGCACCCCTTCTTCACCCGCATGCTGGACAACGAAATCCCGCTCGAGACCGACGACATGCCGATGACCCTGCAGCAGCGGCGCGAGCAGATGACCGTGCGGACCCGGTATTTCGACGACTTCTTCGGCGCCGCCACCGCGGCGGGCATACGGCAGGCCGTCATCTTGGCCGCCGGGCTCGACGCGCGGGCCTATCGGTTGGCGTGGCCCTCGGGCACCGTGGTTTTCGAGGTCGACCAGCCCGAGGTGATCGCCTTCAAGACGAACACGCTCGCCCGGATCGGTGCCGAACCGACCGCCGAGCGCCGCACCGTCGCAATCGACCTGCGCGACGACTGGCCAACGGCGCTGCGGGACAGCGGCTTTGACGCCGACTCGCCCACCGCCTGGATCGCCGAGGGTCTACTGCCCTACCTACCGCCCGACGCCCAGGACCGGCTGCTGGACAACATCACCGCGCTCAGCGCGCCGGGCAGCCGGCTGGCCACCGAGAACATCACCGACATGAGCGTGTTCACCGACGAACGCGCTCGGGCGATGCGCAACACCTGGCGTCAGCACGGGCTCGACATCGACGTCGCCGAGCTCGTCTGGCTTGGCGAGCGCCGCCCGGCCGGCGAGCACCTGGCCGACACCGGTTGGAACGTCACCCGCCACCCGACCGAACAGGTCTATGCCGAGTACGGATTCGTGCTGCCGGACAACGAAATCCTCAAGGAGTTCCGTCACTCGATCAGTTACCTCAGTGCCGAATTGGGCTGAGTCCCAGCGGTTTCGGTGGTAATCCACGTCCGCTAGGACTTGGCTTCGCGCCACCCCCGCTCGAACGGCAGCCGCCATGCGTTGGGCGCGATGAGTTGGTGAATCGCGTTGGGCCCCCATGTGCCTGGCTGATACAGCTTGGCGGGCGGCGGGTCGCTGAGCAGATCTTCGGAACGCTCCCATAATGATTCGATGCCCTCCGCGGTGTTGAACAGCGTGTGGTCGCCCCGCATCGCATCGAGGATCAGCCGTTCGTAGGCCTCGAGCACGTCCACGACGGTGTCGATCTCCTGGGAGGAAAACTGCATGGACAGCTTGTCCAGCTTCATGCCCGGGCCGGGCCGCTTGCCATAGAACGACAACGAAACCTTCGAGTTGTCGGCAAGGTCGAACGTGAGGTGATCGGGGCCCTGCGTGCCCACACCCGATCCGGGCGGAAACATGGTCCGCGGCGCCTCTTTGAACGCGATCGAGATGATGCGGATGCCCTCGGCCATCTTCTTGCCGGTGCGCAGGTAGATGGGCACCCCCGCCCACCGCCAATTGTCGATGCCGACCTTGAGGGCGATGAAGGTTTCGGTGTCGGAATCCTTCGCCACGCCGTCCTCGTCGCGATATCCGTTGTACTGACCCCGAACCACGTTGGCCGGCTTGACCGGCAGCATCGACCGGAACACCTTGTTCTTTTCCTCGCTGATGGCAAACGGCTCGAGCGCCGTCGGCGGCTCCATCACCACGAACGCCATCACCTGGAACAGATGCGTCACCACCATGTCCTTGTAGGCCCCGGTCTCTTCGTAGAAGTTCGCCCGCTGCTCCAAGCCCTTGTCCTCGGGGATGTCGATTTGAATGTGATCGATGAAGTTGCGGTTCCAGATCGGCTCGAACAGGCCGTTGGCGAACCGAAACGCCAAGATGTTCTGCGCGGCTTCCTTGCCCAGGAAGTGGTCGATGCGGAAAATCTGTGATTCCTCGAAGGTTTCGTGCACGAAGTCGTTCAGCGCCACGGCGCTGGCCAGATCGGTGCCGAACGGTTTTTCCATCACCACCCGCGACCGTTCGACCAGCTTGGCGTCGCGCAGCATGGTGATCACGGCGCGCGCCGCCTTGGGTGGAACCGACAGATAATGCAGGCGCCGAACGTTAGCCCCCAGATTCTCCTCGGCCTGGGCCACCGCCTCGGCCAGTGCCTCGGGTCCGGCGCCCTGCGAGACGTAGCTGATGATGCCGGCGAAATTGGCCCACTGCTCGTCCGTCAGCTTGTGCGAGCCGAAGGAATCGATCGCCTCCTTGGCGATCTCGCGGAATTCCTCCTGACTCAGGTCCTCCAACGACGTGGCGACGATTTGAATATTGGGCGCTAATTCCGACTGGTCCAGGTAGGCCAGGCCGGGGATCAGCTTTCGTTTCGCCAGATCGCCCGTCGCACCGAAAAGGACGATGACATGCGGGTCGAGCGCATCGGCGTGGTGGCGACGCGGGCGGGCGTCGGCAGCTGGGTAAGCGATGGTCTGAGGTTTCTCGGTAGCCACTCTTGCGATACTTCCACCGTCGCGGCGCTGTGTCTCGTCCGTCTCACGGCCGCCCGATTCTGGTTAGCAATCGCCCGATCGGGTATGGAATAGCGGCGGGTTCCCGGCGCCGGGGCCCGTCTCCCCACCCACGCCAGTTGGAAAGCGATATGACCAAACCCGACAAAGACCCGCTGAGCCGCGCGCAGGAGCTGGAAAACATCGTCGACCAGCTCGAGGAGAAGGTTACCGAGGAAAGCGAAGCCGAAGGCGTTCCCGGCAACCGCAGCGACCGGGAGCAAGCGGCCGTCCGAGGTGCCACCAACGAGCCGCCGGACTGATCGGCCGCCGGCCCGGCTCGCCGAGCACGCTCATTCGCTCGGGAGGTCGATGGCGTGCGCCTTCAGCGTCGTCAGCAGCTCGGGCGCGGGCCATTCGTTGGCCCGGTAGCGGACCGGACTGATTCCGGCAACGGGCAGGATGCCCACCACGTCGACGACCGTCGCGAATGGCACGGTGAACTTGTCGGACACGTTCGACGGATCGCCGACCAGAAAAGTCACGTAATCGGTCTGCGGCAGCTCCCACGGGATGCCCTGACCCCACGCCGCGGTGCTGCGCCGGCCCCAGGCCGTTTCGATCATCTGTGCGTCGCCGACGTATTGCGGGAACAATTCGCGCTCATAGTGCTCCCGCAAGAATTCGGTCTGGTGGCGGTATTCCTTTGTGGCCAAGAGTGTTCGGGCCCGCAGCGCCAGCTCGCGCAGCGGGTGCGGCCCGGCCTGATCAAACGGCGCGATGATGGTGCCCTCGATGGTGTAGCCCTGCGGCGAGATTGGCTGCTCGGCATCGAGGTACATCTGCTCGGCGACCTCGAAGAGGTCGCCGGCGTCGTCGGGCGCGTCGGTGCCCAGCAGCAAGACACCGTCGCCCGGGAAAAACACCAGCGGACGGGGGCCGCCGGCCACCGCCAGCGAACCCAGCCACCCGGTGGCCAGGATCATCGAATCGATATAGGTGCCGCCATCGGCGTCCTTCAACAGGAACTTCTCACCCGGCGCGAAGGTCTGCTGCTGCGCCGACAGGTTCTCCCGGGCGACCGCGAAGGCCTGATCGCCGGTGATGCCCCAGGCACCCGTTTCCGCCGGTGTCACCATGGCCCGCACGGTCGGCAGGTCGACCACGACCATCTCGTTGATGAAGGGAAACACCGGGCGCACCCACGGCTGGGCGCCGGTGTTGACCAAGTGATTGACGTAGCTCTGCGGGCGCAGCACCGGCCTGAGCAAGGGTTGGGCCTCGGCCCAATCCTGCGGCGCCGTCGGCGGTTGCTCGGTTGCCATGTCCACGATGAGTGCTTTCCTGCTCTTGAACAGCGAACACGCACGTTACACCCTGCGCGGGCCGACACAAGTCACCTTTTTCGGCGCGGGCGCGGTCGGCCTCAGGTCGCGACGGGTGGGCCGAACCAGGTGCCGAGGGCCCGGTGCAGCGCCGTGTCGGCGCGGGCGCCGACCCAGGCGACGTGCCCGTCCGGTCGGATCAGCACCGCCGGCGGCGCGCTGACCGTCCCTAGTACCGGAAGTTCGCATAGCCCAACATGTTTGGCGTCAACCAGGCGCACCCGGTCCGCCCAGGACATGATGTCGATGCCGCCGGCGTCGCCGAAATTGACCAGCACCGGACGGGCGTCTCGCAGCAGGTCGAACACGCGCGACGAACCGTCGG
>NZ_LZMG01000431.1:0-5672 GCF_001673615.1 Mycobacterium sp. 1245499.0 | reverse complement strand
CCAACGCCGCGGCGGGCGCGGAGCGCATCGGTAACGTCCGGGTGGTGGCGCAACGGATGTCCGGCGGGATGACGGCGGGCGATCTGCGCTCCCTGGTCGGCGACATCCGCGGCAAGCTGGGCAGCGATCCCGCGGTGGTCGCGCTGATCGCCGAGGGCGAGGGCGGGTCGGTGCCCTACGCCGTCGCCGCCAATCCGGCCGCCCAGGACCTGGGGCTTCGCGCCAACGACCTGGTCAAGCAGCTCGCGGCGACCGTCGACGGCCGCGGCGGTGGCAAGGCGGACCTGGCGCAGGGATCCGGCAAGGATCCGGCGGGCATCGACGCAGCGCTCGACGCGGTACGGTCCGAGATCGCCGTGATAGCGCGGGTCGATTGAGTGGTCTTGACACAGCACCGCTCGCCTGACCGGCCCGGCGATCCTCACCAGGACCCCGGCCGGGGACGACGGCTCGGCATCGACGTGGGCAGCGTGCGCATCGGCGTGGCCTGCAGCGACCCCGACGCCATCCTGGCCACCCCGGTGGAGACCGTGCGCCGCGACCGCAACGGCAAGCACCTGCGGCGGCTGGCCGGGCTGGTCGCCGAATACGAAGCCGTCGAGGTGGTGGTCGGATTGCCGCGCACGCTGGCCGATCGCACCGGCCCGGGCCCTCGACGCGATCGAGGTGGCCGACGCGTTGGCCCGGCGCATCGCCCCGGTGCCGGTGCGATTGGCCGACGAGCGGCTCACCACCGTGGCCGCCCAGCGCTCGCTGCGCGCGGCCGGGATGCGGGCCAAAGAACAGCGTGCGGTGATCGATCAGGCCGCGGCGGTGGCGATCCTGCAGAGTTGGCTGGATCAGCGCCGCGCGGCGGTGGCGGGGGAGCTCAGCGATGGTTGACAGCGCACGGCGGGAACGGGCCGAGCCCGAGGCGGTGGGCGCGCCGTCGGGGCGCAGGTCGAGCCGGGTCGCCCGGAAGGCCGAGCGGGGCCGCCGGCGGCGGCGCTTCGCCGGCAAGGTCGCGCTGGCGATCTTCGTCGTGGTGGTGCTCGCCGGCGTCTTCGCGGGCGGCAAGCTGTGGCACACGTTGTTCGGGCCCGGCGACGACTACACCGGCAGCGGCAAGCGGGACCTGGTGATTCAGGTCCAGGCCGGTGACTCGACCACCAACATCGGTGAGACGCTGCAAAAACAGCAGGTCATCAAGACGGTGCGGGCGTTCGTCAACGCCGCGCACGGCAACAGCGCCATCAACGCGATCCAGCCGGGTTTCTACCGGCTGCGCACCGAGATCCCGGCCGCCAACGCCGTCGCGCGGCTGACCGACCCGAAGAGCCGGGTGGGCCGGCTGGTCATCCCCGAAGGCCGTCAGCTCGACGACACCACCGACGTGAAGACCAACGTGGTGACGCCGGGAATCCTGACGCTGATCTCGCGCGCCACCTGCGTCGACCTGGACGGGGACACCCGCTGCGTCCCGGTGGAGGGCCTGCGGGCCGCCGCCACCAACAGTTCTCCCTTGGCGTTGGCGGTGCCGGCATGGGCCACCGAACCCGTCGGTGAACTCGGCAAGGACCACCGCCGCATCGAGGGGCTGATCGGGCCGGGCACCTTCAACATCGATCCGTCCGCGTCGCCCGAGGCCATCCTGGCCACCCTGATCGGCGCCGGCGCCGAGGAGTACGTCAAGTCCGGGCTGGTGGACACCGCCCAGGCCATGGGCCTATCGCCCTACGACATCCTGGTGGTGGCGTCGCTGGTGCAGCAGGAGTCCAACTCCCAGGACTTCGCCAAGGTGGCGCAGGTCATCTACAACCGGCTGCACGCCCACCACACGCTCGAGTTCGACTCGTCGGTCAACTATCCGCTGGACCGCCGCGAGGTGGCCACCAGCGACGCCGACCGGGCCCAGAAGACGCCGTGGAACACCTATGTGTCGCAGGGCCTGCCGGCCACCGCGATCTGTTCGCCCGGCACCGACGCGCTCAACGCCGCCGAGCACCCGCAGCCCGGTGACTGGCTGTACTTCGTCACCATCGACGCGCAGGGCACGACGCTGTTCACCCGCGACTATCAACAACACCTGGCCAACATCGAGCTGGCTAAGCACAACGGTGTCCTCGACAGCACCCCCCGCTAGCCCGGCGCCGCGCAAGGCGGCCGTGCTCGGCAAGCCGATCGCCCACTCGAAGTCCCCGCAGTTGCACCTGGCGGCCTACCGGGCGCTGGGCCTGGATGACTGGACCTACGAGCGCATCGAGTGCGACGCCGAGCAGCTGCCCGGCGTGGTGGGCGGCCTCGGGCCGGAATGGGTCGGGCTGTCGGTGACCATGCCCGGCAAGTTCGCCGCCCTGCGCGTCGCCGACGAGCGGACCGACCGGGCGCGGCGGGTGGGCTCGGCCAACACCCTGGTCCGCACGCCGACCGGCTGGCGGGCCGACAACACCGACATCGACGGCGTCAGTGGGGCGTTGGCGTCAATGGGCGGGGCCTCTGGATGGGCGCTGGTCTGTGGATCGGGCGGCACGGCTCCAGCGGCCGTCGCCGGCCTGGCCCAACTGGGCGTCGCCGGCGTCACCGTGGTGGCCCGCAACCCCGGCAAGGCGGCCCGGCTGGTCGAGCTGGGCGGCGAACTGGGTGTGCCGACCCGGTTCTGCGACCTGGACGGCGGGGGGCTGGCCGACGAGGTGGCGGGCGCCGAGGTGCTGGTCAGCACCATCCCGGCGGACGTGGCCGCGCGCTATGCCGGCACCTTCGGACGCATCGGCGTGCTGCTCGACGCCGTCTATGACCCGTGGCCCACGCCGCTGGCCGCCGCGGTGAGCGCCGCCGGTGGCCGGGTGATCAGCGGTCTGCAGATGCTGCTGCACCAGGCCTTCGCGCAGGTGGAACAGTTCACCGGGCGGCCCGCGCCGCGCGAGGCCATGACTTGCGCGGTGGCCGCACCGGATTAGCCTGCCGCGCATGCGAATTGCGGCGGCGTGTCTGGTGCTGGCCTGGCTGGCGGCGTTGAGCGGCTATGACATCCGGGAGCGCCGGCTGCCCAACGCGCTGACGCTGACCGGGGCCGCGACGATTCTGGCGGCCGCCGCTCTGGCCGGCCGCGGCGCGCCGGCGGCGGCCGGAACCGTCGCGCTGACCGCGGTCTACCTCGCCGTGCACTGCGCGTCGCGGGGCGCAATGGGTGCCGGCGACGTCAAGCTGGCGCTCGGCCTGGGCGCGTTGACCGGGTGCTTCGGCGTGGGAGCATGGTTCCTGGCGGCGCTGGGGGCGCCGCTGCTGACCGCGGCGTTGGGGATGGCGGCCCGGCTTCCGGGCGACGGCACGGCCACGGTGCCGCACGGGCCGTCGATGTGTCTGGCCAGCGCGGCGGGCGTCGGGCTGGCGCTGCTCTGAGGCCGTCAGTTCGGGACGGTGGTGGGCCGCAGCAGCGGCAACAACTGCTCGCCGAGCCGGACCGTCTCCGACTTGTACGGGGTGTCCGACAACACGAAGTGGGTGACCCCGAGGTCGGCGTATTTGCGCAGCGCGGCGGCGACCTCGACGGCCGACCCGACCAGCCACGTCGTCCCGGCGCCCTCGCCGCCGTATTTGCTCGGCGTCGTATACAGGCAAGAATCCAGCACTTCTCCCCGCCCGGCGAGATCGGTCAGCCGCCGCTGGCCCGCGGACCCCGCCGGGTCGTGCAGCAGCATCATCGTGGGCGTGCCGGCCAGCTTGGCGACCTTCGCCTCGGCGTCGCGCCAGGCCTCCTCGGACGTGTCGCGCACCAGGGTGGTGACACGCAGGCCAAACTCCAGTGGCGCGTGCTCGCGACCGAGCTTGTCGGACAACGACTTCAGCCTGTCGATGCGTTCGGCGATGCCGTCCAGCGGCTCGCCCCAGAACAGTTGGACATCGGCATCGGTCGCGGCGACCTGCTCGGCGGCCTCCGACGCCCCACCGAAGTAGAGCTTGGGGTACCGGCCTTCGTCCGCACCGGTCGGGCGCGGCTGCAGCGTCGAGTGTTCGACACGGTAGAACTCGCCGCGGAAGGTGACGTCGTCCTCGCTCCACAACCGGCGGACCAGGCGGATGAATTCGCGGGTGCGGTCGTAGCGGCGCGCCTTGTCGACCTCCGGGTCGCCGTAGGCGGCCAGGTCATCGGCCCCGCTGACGACGTTGACCAGCAGCCGGCCGTTGTTGAGCCGATCCAGCGTTGCCGCCGCGCTGGCGAAATGCGCCGGGTGCCAATAGCCCGGGCGGACCGCCACCAGTGGCGCGAAGTTGGTGGTGCGCGCCGCGATCGCCGTCGCCACCGTGAACGTGTCCGGCCGGCCCCAGCCGGTGCCGATCAGCGCGCCTTCCCAGCCGTGCTGCTCGGCGCGCAGCGCCAGGTCGACCGAATAGTCCAGGCTTCCCCAGCCGTCGACGGTGTCGTCGCCTCGATGGCCCGGCTCGACGGTATTCGGTATGTACCAGAGAAATTGACCCACCAGACAACATGCTGGCACATGACCGCCCGGCCGCATCTGCCGTCGGCGCTTAACGCGTGGTCAGGTCAGGAATCACCGCGGATGAAAGTCCACCGGCCGCCGAAAAAATTCAGCACGCAGGAAACCGTTGCCCTCGGCGTCGGCTCCTGACAGCCTTTCGGGCTGGCTGTCGTACACGCGACATCGATTCATCCAGGAAGGCCTTGACCCGCATGCCCGTTGAACCCCAGAGCGACGGCGTGCTCGCCGAAATCGCGGCCGATTACCGCCTGCGCCTGGCCAACGGCGGAACCGAGCCGCCGCTGCGCGGCCTCAAGCTCGTCCGGGAACAGCGGTGGGGCGCGGTGCGATTGGCCCGCGAACACGGCGGCGCCGGCTACTCGGTGGCCGAATTCTTCGACCACCTCATCGCGCTCGCCGCCGCCGATCCGGATCTGGCGCACATCCTGCGGATCCACTACGCGTTCGTCGAGGAGCTACAGGTCACACCGCGGCGGCCGGGCAGCGACCGGTGGATCGCGGTGGTCGCCGAGGGCGGGTTGATCGGTGGTGCCAACGCCGAGAAGAGCCAGAAGTCAGTGGGCGGCAACGACCGTGACACCCGGCTGGTCGGCGGCGCGGACGGGCTGCGGCTGCGGGGCCGGAAGTTCTACAGCACCGGCGCGCAGTTCTCCGACTATCTGCGCATCACCGCCCAGGACGACGACGGCATCCCGACCGCCGTGGTGATCCCGGTGGACCGGGCCGGCGTCGAGCACCTCGACGACTGGGATGGCATTGGCCAGCGTCAAACAGGCAGCGGCACAACGGTATTCCACGACGTCGCTGTCGCGCCCGACGAGGTGTTCCCGCTGGCCGACACCATCGGGGTGAACCGCTCCCGGGGCGCGCTGATGCAGCTGTATCTGCACGCGATAGCCGCGGGCATTCTGCGGTCCCTGACCGCCGACGCCGCGGCGCTGGTGCGGGGGCGGCGACGCACCTACACCTTCGCCAGTGTCGAGGAGCCCACCGCGGATCCGCAGTTGCTGCAGATCGTCGGCGAGATCGACGCGGTGGCATACGCCGCCCAGGCGCTGGTGCACAGCGCCGCGGCCGAACTCGCTCCCGCGCTGCAGGCGGCGCGCAACACCGGGATCGATCCCGAGCTGGAAACCAGGTCGTCAATCGCCGCGGCGCGCGTCAAGGTCGCAATCCAAGAACCCGCCCTGCGGG
>NZ_LZMG01000430.1:0-38115 GCF_001673615.1 Mycobacterium sp. 1245499.0 | reverse complement strand
GCATCGCGTGGATCTGCACCGCCATTTGGCTACCGACAGTGGACAAGTCGACGTAGCGCCGCACCCGCGCCCCCTCGATCACGCCCGCCGGGCCGGTCGCCACCTCCAGCGACACACTCGGGGTGGGCAGGCTGGCCAGCACCGTTTCGGCGCGGTCGGCGACCTCCTTGGCCGACGACGCCGGGCGGGCGCCAAGGGCGACGACGCGCTCGAGTGCCTCGCCGCTCGTGTCGAAGGCGACGACGTCGTGATTTTCCCGGAGGAGGCGGGATGCCATGGGAAGGCCCATATTTCCGAGTCCGATGAACCCGATCTTCATGTTGGGTCCCTTACCCCGATGGTGGCGACCGGCCCGGCGGGCGTGATCGAGGGGGCGCGGGTGCGGCGCTACGTCGACTTGTCCACTGTCGGTAGCCAAATGGCGGTGCAGATCCACGCGATGCTGGCCCGGCGCGACATCGTGGCGATGGACAGCCCGGTCAGCGGCGGTGTCAGCGGGGCCGAGAAAGGGACGCTGGCGCTCATGGTTTCGGGCCCGCGCGACGAATTCGACCTCGTGCGAACCGCGCTCGAAGCGCTCGGCCGGCCGATGTATGTCGGCGACAAGCCCGGCGCGGCGCAGACGATGAAGCTGGCGAACAACATCTTGGCGGCCAACGTCTTGGCCGCCACCGCGGAAGTCGTCGTGATGGGCGTCAAGGCCGGCCTCGACCCCGCCGTGATGATCGAGGTGCTCAACGCGGGATCGGGTGCGACGAGCGCGAGCCGCGACAAGTTCCCCCGCGCGATCCTGCCGCGCACCTTCGACTACGGCTTCGCCACCGGGCTGATGCTCAAGGACGTGCGGCTCTACCTCGATGAAGCGCGGGCGCTTGGCGTTCCCGCCGAGGTCGCCGAGACGATCGGCCGGCTGTGGGAGGCCCTTGCCCGCGACGAGGGGCCCGAATCCGACTTCACGACGGTGATCAAACCGTTCGAGCGGGCCGCGGGCGTAACGGTGGGTGGGGCATCGGACTAGCCCATCGCCCCGGCCGCCGCGGCGACGAGCCCGCGATCGCGTCCCTCCCCCACCTCGGAGAATGGTATTATCCGCAAAGAAGAACCATACTTGCTCCGACGACCACAAAACGCGTGCCACCAGCGACGATGAATAAACGAAATGCTTACCGGAAACCCGTTGATGGACCACCGAACGAAATGTTAGATTGGCTATCATCTGACCTCGCGCGGCCGGCTTTCGCCGCCGCAGCCGAAGGGTGGCTCTTGTGATCACACACGCCGACGGAACCAGCACCCCGTTGATCGACGCCAGCGTGCACATCTTCTTCCCGTCCAACAAGGCCCTGCGCAAGACCCTGCGCGAGCCGTTCAAGAGCCGCGGCTTCCCCGATTACGAGATGGACTGGTACGGCGCCCCAGGCGGTGAGTACGCGCCCAACACCGAGGGCCCGGACCGCCAGTACCCGGGTTCGGACCCGGATTTCGTTGCCAATGAACTGTTTTCGAAGCGCGGCGTCGATGTGGCGGTGCTGCACCCGATGGCGCGCGGCATCATGCCGGACCGGCACCTGGGCAGCGCCCTGCACGCCGCGCACAACGAGATGATGGTGTCGAACTGGCTGGAGTCCAGCCAGTTCGGCGAGCGGTTCCGCGGCACCATCCGGGTGAACCCCGACGACATCCCCGGCGCGCTGCGCGAGATCGAGCGGTGGCGTGCGCACCCGCGGGTGGTCCAGATCGGCGTCCCGCTGCAATCCCGCGAGCTGTACGGCAAACCGCAGTTCTGGCCGATCTGGGAGGCCGCCGTCGACGCCGGACTACCCGTCGCCGCGCACATCGAGGTCGGGTCGGGCATCGCATTCCCGCCGACGCCGAACGGCAACACCCGCACCTACGAGCAGTACGTCAGCTTCATGGCGCTGAACTACCTGTATCACCTGATGAACATGATCGCCGAGGGAGTGTTCGAGCGGTTCGACGGCCTCAAGTTCGTCTGGGGCGACGGCGCCGCCGACTTCATCACGCCGTTCATCTGGCGGATGGACACCTTCGGCCGTCCGCACCTGGAGCAGACGCCGTGGGCACCGCGGATTCCCAGCGACTACCTGCCCGGTCACGTGTTCTTCGTGCAGGGCAGTCTCGACGGCCCCGGCGACGCCGAATTCGCCGGCGAGTGGTTTGGCTTCACCGGTAAGGACGACATGGTGATGTTCGGCTCGAGTTATCCACACTGGCAATGCGGCGATGTCAGCAAACTGCCCAGCGCGTTGTCGGCCGAACAGCGCGAGAAGCTGTGCTGGCGCAACGCGGCGCAGCTCTACGGCATAGACATTCCCGCCGGGGTGGGCGCACAGTAGAAGTATCGCGAAAACTGAGGAGAGCCAGATGACGTTGACCCATTCGCAGGAGCGGGTTCCCGCTACCGAGCGTATAGCCGTCCGCTGCGTCGACTCGGATGTCCACCCGGCCCCCAAGCGCGGAGAGCTGCTCCCGTACATCCCCGAGCCGTGGCGCAGCAAGTACTTTCTCACTCGCACCGTTGGTGAGCAGATCTACTACGACGCACCGGACTACGCGCACTCCTACGCGATGCGCGTGGACTCGTTTCCGGCCAACGGCGAGTTCCCCTGCAGCGACCCGGATTTGGCGTTTCGCCAGCTGATCATGGAGGCCGGGTCCGACATCGCGATCCTGGAGCCCGCGGCCTACCCGGCGCGCATTCCTGAAGCGCAGCATGCGATGTCGGCCGCGTTGAACGACTGGCAGGCCAATCACTGGCTGGACAGCCACAACAACTGGCACGAGCGGTGGCGCGGCTCGATTTGCATCGCGATCGAGGAGCCGGAAGAGTCGGTGCGCGAGATCGAGCGCTGGGCCGGGCACCCCTTCATGGCCCAGATCCTGATCAAGGCAGAGCCTCGGCCGTCCTGGGGACACCCCAAGTACGACCCGATCTGGGCGGCCGCCACCAAGAATGACATCACCGTGAGCTGCCACCTGTCGCGCAGCCAGTTCGACGAGCTGCCGATCCCGCCGGTGGGATTCCCCAGCTACAACCACGACTTCATGGTGACCTACTCCCTGCTGGCGGCCAACCAAGTGATGAGCCTGATCTTCGACGGCGTCTTCGACCGGTTCCCGACGCTGCGGATCGTGTTCGTCGAGCACGCCTTCAGCTGGATCCTGCCGCTGATGTGGCGCATGGACGCGATTTACGACGCCCGCAAGTCGTGGCTCGACATCAAGCGCAAGCCGTCCGAATACGTCAAGGACCACATCAAGTTCACCACCCAACCGCTCGATTATCCCGAGGACAAGACGGAACTGACCCGCGCGCTGGAATGGATGGAGTGCGAGAAGATCCTGCTGTTCTCCTCGGACTACCCGCACTGGACGTTCGACGACCCGCGCTGGTTGGTCAAGCACCTGCCCAAGCACGCCCGCGACGCGGTGATGTACAAGAACGGCATCGCGACCTATCACCTGCCCGAGACCGTGCCGGTCCTCGAGGGTCAGACCCGGGTGCTCTGAGTTGACGGAAGAAACCAAACGGCCCGAGCCCCGTCTCGCCCAGGGCCGCGAGCACGTCGTCGCCACCGTAGACGAAATCCCGCCGGGCACACACAAACTGGTACCGATCGGGCGCCACGGCGTCGGCGTCTACAACGTCAACGGCACCTTCTACGCCATCGCGAACTACTGCCCCCACCAAGGCGGCCCGCTGTGTTCGGGACGGGCCCGGGGGCGCACCATCGTCGACGAGACCGCGCCGGGCGACTCGGTCATGGTGCACGACCTGGAATACATCTACTGCCCTTGGCACCAATGGGGTTTCGAGCTGGCGACCGGTACGACGGCGGTCAAGCCGGAATGGAGTATTCGCACCTATCCGGTGCGCGTCGTGGGCAACGACGTTTTGGTTCAGGCCTAACCACAGGAGAATCGGGTGCCTTCTATCGAGATCAACGGGGGAAATGTCGTCTACGAAATCCTCGGTGACTCTGGCGATCTCATTGCGCTGACGCCGGGCGGCCGGTTCAGCAAGGAGATCCCCGGCCTGCGTCCGCTGGCCGACGCCCTGGCCGCGGGCGGTTACCGGGTGCTGCTGTGGGACCGCCCCAACTGCGGGGCCTCGGACGTGCAGTTCTACGGGCAGAGCGAGTCCCACATGCGCGCCGAGACGCTGCACAAGCTGGTGACCGGCCTGGGCTTCGAGCGCTGCATTCTGGCCGGAGGTTCCGGCGGGGCAAGGGATTCCATGCTGACCACGATGCTCTATCCCGAGATGGTCACCAAGCTCGTGGTGTGGAACATCGTCGGCGGCACTTACGGCACCTTCGTGCTCGGTTCGTTCTACATCATTCCCAGCATCCTCGCGGTGCGCGGCACCGGCATGGACGGCGTGATGAAGGTGGCCGAATGGCGTGAGCGCATCGAGGAGAACCCGAACAACAGGCAGCGGTTCCTCGACTTCGACAAGGATGAGTTCCTCAAGCTGATGCTGCGCTGGCTCAACGCCTTCGTCTCCAAGCCGGGACAGACGATTCCGGGCGTCGAGGACGAGATGTTCGACCGAATCAAGGTGCCCACGTTGATCATTCGTGGCGGTGAGAACGACATGGATCACCCGAAGCGGACGTCGCTGGAAGTCAGCTGCCTGATCAAGGGATCGAAGCTCATCGACCCGCCGTGGCCCGAGGATGCCTGGGAGCGGGCGTCGGAGGACCGCGCCGCGGGTCGGGTGCAGCACTTCAACATGTTCGACACCTGGGTGCAGGCGGCGCCCGCCATTCTGGAATTCCTGGGTTCGTGATGGCGCGAACCGGTGCACTACCTGGTGTGGATGTGGACCTCGCAATTCAGCGACGCCTCCAGCGCCGTGTGCACGCGGCTTTCCGGGATCCGTTCGAGATCGGACTCGCGCAGGGTCACCTGGACGATGTCGAATCCGTCCGCACCGGGGGTGCGCTCGATGTCACCGGTGAGCCCGAACGCGGACAGCACGCCGTGCGCGTCGTCGTCGGTTCCCCGGCTGACGAAGGTGACCACTCCCGCAGCGGGATCAACGCCGAATGCTCTGGTGCACAATCCGATTGCGGTGGCTTTGGCCGTGTCGCCGTCTTCGGCCGCGATGAGCAGCTCCACTTCGCGGCGGGTCGCGGGCCGGGATGCGAGGTCATTGGCGACCACGTCCGCGCCGGCCGCGGCTACCAGCTCGAGGAGAGCCGCCATGCCGTCGCGTAGTCGTGCGGGTGTGAGCACGCTTTCCGGGTCGACGTTGACACGCACCACCGCAGTTCGCATGTGCGCAAGCCTAACTAACACGATGGCAGGCCAGCCTTGAACACCACTCAGTCCACCACCATCGCCACCGCGACGTTGCCCGGATGCACGCCGCGACTGCTGAGCGAGCACGCCCGCGAGGACCTAGCGTCCTATCGCAAGGTCGGTGGCTACCGCCCGCTTGGCGACCCCGATGAATTCTTGACCGAAGTCGAATCGAGCGGCCTGGTCGGGCGCGGCGGTGCGGCGTTCCCACTGTCGGTGAAGCTGCGGTCGGTGCGCGACAACGGACGACTGCTGGGCGTGCCCGTCGTCGTGGCGAATGGCGAAGAGGGAGAACCGGCTTCGGTCAAGGACCGTTGGCTGTTGCGCAATCGCCCTCACCTCGTCCTGGACGGACTGCGGCTGGCCGCGACGATCGTTGCCGCCGACCGCGCCTACGTCTACGTGTCCGATCAGGAATCGGCACACAGCATCGAATCCGCGCTGGGCGAATTGGACCCCGGAGCGCTCGGTGTCGCCGTCGACCTGCGCACCGTGGCGCCGGGGTACGTGGCGGGCGAGGAGACGGCCGCGGTGCGCGCGATCAACGGCGGCCCGGCCAAGCCGACGGACAAGCCGCCGCGTCCCTTCGAGGCCGGCGTCGATGACCGGCCCACGCTGGTGAGCAACGTCGAGACCCTGGCCAACCTGCCCTACCTGCAGGGCCACGGATCGACCGATTTTCGGTCGCAGGGCACGACGCTGTCGTCGGGCACCTTCCTGGCCACCATCACCGGGGGCGGGCGACCTCCCGTCCTGTATGAACTGCCGCTTGGGCTGCCGTTCACGGAACTGCTTGCCCTGCACGGTGTTCCGGCCGATCGGGTGCGCGGAGCGCTGATGGGCGGTTACTTCGCCGGTCTGCTCAACCGCTCCGTGTTGGAGACCACCCTGGACCACGAGACGATGCGCCGCGTCGGCAGCGGGCTGGGCTGCGGTGCGATTTCGATCATCACCGAGGACTGCCCCGTCGCGGTGGCCGCATCCGTGCTCGCGTACTTCGATCGCGAAAACGCGGGTCAATGCGGATCGTGCTTCAACGGGACGGCGGCGATGGCCGCGGCCGCCGGCGCGCTGCGCGACGGCGCCGCGGCGGCAGAAGACGTCGAACGGTTGCGCCGCTGGTCGGTGCTGCTGCGCGGACGCGGTGCGTGCGCAACGCTGGATGCCGCGACCAACGTCGCTGCCAGCCTGCTCGATCAGTTCCCGGACGACGTCGGTGCCCATCTCGACGGCACCTGCCCGGACTGCACCCGCGGTGCGTTCCGCGCGGACCGTCCCTACGAGGCGGAACCTGTGAGGCAAGCATGAAAATCCGGCTGGATCGCACCATCTGCGACGGCTTCGGCATCTGCGCCAAACACGCGCCCGGATACTTCTCGCTGGACGATTGGGGGTACGCATCGCTCATCGGGGACGGCACGGTGGCGGAGGCGGATCGCGACGCAGTCATGCGGGCGCTGCTCGACTGCCCGGTGCACGCCATCACCGAAATCGGCCAGCGCACCTCCCGCGCGTCGCAGCCGCCGTTGGCCGACGCCGAGGACCCGGCCGAGCACCTCAAAACCGAAGAGAACGAGGCGGAGTGGGGATTCACGCGCTGAGCCGTCCGCGCCCCGAGGAGTAGTGCCGTGCAGCTCACCTTTGACGCCGACGTAGAAGCCTTTCGCGCGGAGTTCGTCGGCTTCCTCACCGAACACCTGCCGACGCAGGCCCAAGCCGCGGAGCGCCCGTCGTCGACCTCGCACGTGCCCGAATGGTCGCGCCGCTGGCAGCGACTCCAGTTCGACCACGGATGGCTACTACCCGGCAACCCACCGGAATTCGGTGGTCGCAACGCAAACATCCTGCAGCAGTTCGTACATCGCGAGGAGCTGTCGCGACGCCGGATCTACCACTGCTTCAATCCCCAGGGCGTCGGCATCATCGCCGCGTCGCTGTTGTCCTTCGGCACCGAAGAGCAGAAGCGGCGCTGGGCCGTCCCGATCCTGCGCGCCGACAAGACCGCGTCCCTCGGCATGAGCGAGCCGGGAGCCGGCTCCGACCTGGCCGGGCTGCGGACGAAGGCCGAATTGGTCGGCGATGAGTTCGTGGTCAACGGGCAGAAGGTGTGGACTTCCGGCGCCCACGATGCCGACGTGATCCTGACGTTCGTTCGCACGGACCCGAACGCTCCGCGGCACAAGGGAATCAGCGCGCTGCTCATCCCGACCGATAATCCCGGTCTGGTGCGTCGCCCCTTCCCCTCGGTCTATGACCGTGACGAGCTGGACTTCAACGAGGTGTTCTTCAACGACGTCCGGGTGCCCGCGGATAACCTGGTCGGGCCGCTCAATGGCGGGTGGCGGGTCGCCAACGGCTCGCTCGGCCACGAGCGCACTTTGATGTGGATGGCGTTCGCCAACCGGCTCGAGCAACTCCTCGAGGACTACCGGCCCAGCGACGAGGTGAATGTGGACCACTACGCCACCATCGTGATGGACTACTACGCGCTGCGGCTGCTCGGTTCGGCCGCGCTGGGTAAAGCGGCTCGCGGCGAGGTGGACGTGGCGGCGTTGTCCGTGCTGAAGGTGTTCGGCTCGGAGGCCGAACAGAGCGCGCTGCGACACGCTCTGGACGCCGCCGGGGCCGATGGGCTGCGGGACAAGATGCTGACGGCCCCGTACAACCCTTACGCCCCGGATCTTTTCACCGCCAGCTGGTTCGCGCGCTACATCAGCAGCTACGCGGGCACCATCGCGGGCGGCACGTCGGAGATCCAGCGCAACATCATCGCGCAGCGCGTCCTCGGTCTGCCCTCGCGGTGATCACAACGCCGGACACAGCGACGACAGAAACTGCTGAGTTCGGCGTCGCGACTTGGTTCGCTCGTCAATGTCCTTGCCCAACGGCACGATTCGCACCGCGAGGTCGGTGACACCGGCATCGCGGTAGCGGCGCAACCGCTCCAGGACGGTCGCCTCGTCGCCTGCCGCCATGGTGTCACCGACGTCTTCGGCGTCGCCGTGCTGCAGCAGTCGCACATAGTTCGGCGAGAAGTCCGCGTGTCCGAGCACCTCGCTGGCGTAGCCGCGAGCCTCGTCCGCCTCGCTATTGGAGCAGAGCGCGACGGGAACACCGGCGACGATCCGGGGCGCGGGCCGCCCGGCCCGGGCGGCCGCCGCGGTAAGGCGTGGAACGACGTGGTCGGCGATGGCGCGCTCGTCGGCCATCCACAGCACGGTGCCCCCGGCCCGCTCGCCGGCGAGTTGCAGCATCGTCGGCCCGAGCGCCGACAGCAGCACCGGCATCTCGAAGGCGTCGGTGACATCGACCGGCGAATGGACGCAATAGTTTTCGTTGTCGACATCCACGGTGCCCGGACCGGCGAAGGAAGCGAGCAGCACGTCGAGATAGTCGCCCATCAGGCGCGCCGGGCGGTCATAGGACAAGCCCAGCTGTGAGTTGACGATCCAATGATGCGAGGGTCCGATGCCGAGCGTGAACCGTCCGCCGCACGCGACCTGGGTGGTCAGGGCTTGTTGCGCCATGATCATCGGATGGCGAGTCTGAATCGGCACGACCGCCGTTCCGATCTCGATGGCCTCGGTGGCCTGCCCGATCAGCGCCACGGCGGTCAACGCGTCGAGGTAGCCGGGGACCTGGGGCATCCAAAACGCGGTGAAACCGTCGCTTTCGGCGGCGACCCCGTCGTCGATCAGGCCGGCAAGTCGATCGGCGCGTGAACGCTCCTTATCGGAGCCGACCATCAAGCCGATGTGCATGCGGCCCCTTTCCTACGGCACATAGCGATCCCACTCGTATGGAACAATTGCGAAAAATGGTGCGGCAAACAATGCTTCGATGCCCGATTCGGCCCAGCGGGCCTCGAGCACCGGCCGCAACCGCTCCGCGGTGGCAACCGGATCGTCGTCGAGGAAGCAATACGTGATCGTCTGGTTCTCCGGTGCGCTGGCCAAGCTGGCGTCGACCCGGCGCGATACCGCGGACCAGACACCGGCGACGCCGTCGACGTCGGCCAGCGGGTCCGGGGACGACGGTCCCCGCTCGACCAACACGAACGCGCCGCGCACCGGTAGCCAGGGCAACACGTCTGACCCGATTCTGACGCGCGGCGCTGCGGCTTTGCGTTGCACGTCGTACACGCCGCGCTCCACCGGCGGCAGCAGCGGGAGTTTACGGCCGGCGTTCCCCAGCGCCGTGGACAGTTCGTTGAAATCGTGCAATCCGGCCGTGTCGGTGAAGAAGTACGTCATCACGTGGTCGACCGCGTCCAACGGCCCGCCGCTCACCGCGCGAGCCGAGCGGCAGGCCGGCGTGGACACCAACCGCAACGAGGCGCGCACCGCGCGCAGGCGGTGTTGCTCCGGGCGGTGATCCAGGCTGTGCCAGCGCAGATACTCGGCGTCTTTCCCGTCGGGGTGGCGGATCGCCATCGAGACGAACAGGGTGGTGATCTCGCCATCACCGGCGGCAAGGATCTCGGGGACCTCGTCCGATGGCGTGCCGGGAAGATGCATGGCGTTGATCCTCAGGCTCTCGTCGAATCGTGTTGATGCAGCTGGATTTCTGGATGGCGGGCCGCGACCATGCGCCGAAATCCCTCGCGCCAGGGCACTTTCGTGCGGCCGAGCACGTCGTGCATGTGGGTGACGTCCGGCCACAGCGGGGTGTGCGCCTGGGGCGTGTACTCGAAGATCGGCTCGACACCGACCAGCTCACCCATGAAGGCGCAGTACTCCTCCACGCTGACGGTTTCGCTGCCGGCCCAGTTCACCACGACGGGCGGTGTCGCAGCGACTTCCATCGCGCGGACGCCCAGCTCCACATAGTCGTCTTCATAGATGGGGTTGTAGTTGTTCGGCTTGTCGGGATGCAACCGAATGGGCTTGCCCGCCAATATCGCATCGAGACGGTCGGCGGGCGCACCGCCCTGGGGGCCGTACGTCGAACAGATCCGGATGATGGTCAGCGGGATGTGAAAGCGCCTGGCGATCCAGGTGCACACCGCCTCGGCGGCCACCTTGGAGAAGCTGTAGTTCGCCCGCAGTGGTGCCCCCGGCGGATCGGTTTCGGTGAGCGGTCGCCGGCCCTGATAGGCGTAGATCGAGCCGGTGGAGCAGAAGACGAAACCCTTTGCGGCGCGGCAATGGTAGAGCAGTTCGCCGGACGCCTGCGCGTTCGTTTCGACGCACTGGCTCCAATCGTCGGCGCCCGGGTCCACGGCGGCGTGGAAGACGTAGGTGAAATCGTATGGGAGACCGGAGAAGTCGCTGGCGCCGACGTCCAGCGCGACCGGTCTGATCCCGGCGTCCACCAGTTTTTGCCGGGCCGCGGGATCTTTCAGGCGCGCGGCACCCCACACCTCGTTGCCCGCTGCGGCCAGGGCACGCGCGATCGGAAACGCGATCTTGCCCGTCGCCCCGGTGATCAGGATCTTCTCTGCGTCGAGCAATCCGTCCTCCGAATGTTAAGTACTTGATACCGCGTGGCGAGCATAACTCCCGGTCGACGGGAAACGCCACGAGACGCCCCGAAAGTCACCTGGTCGTGGCGGTAGCAACGGAATAAGCTGGAGCGGGCCAGGCTCGAATTGGCCCCACCGGGAGGCCCACCATGAGGTGGTTATTTGGTCGCCTGACCGCCGTTGTCGCGGTCGCCTTCATGACGATGGTCGTTGCGGTGATCGCGACGCCGGCGATCAGCTCGGCGCAGTGCGATCGCAACCTGTCGTTCAACGTGTCGACGTTCGAATGCAAACCGCGACCGGCTCCGCCGCCGTGGTACACCGTGCCGCCGGCGTATTCGCCGGAATTCGCATCGGACGTGCCACCCCCGCCGCCACGGCCGGCGTGGTCGCCGAACGAACCGATGTGGAGCGTCGGCTTTCACCAATGGGGCGCCTATTTCGACGGCGTCTGGGTGCCGTACTGACAAGGGGCCCCACCTCACCTGACCCGCAACGCGTCTGGATCGCGTGTGCGCAGAGTGATAACGTAATTCTCCGATTTGCATAATGGCCCTACCAGGCCGGCCGTGCGGACCCCCGGAGGTGACGTGTCAGCAGCACCTGGACGGCCGCTGCCCCTGATCACGCAGGACAACGAATTCTTCTGGACGTCGGGTGCCGACGGGAAGCTGCGCCTGCAGGAATGCCAGAGCTGTGAATCGCTGATCCATCCACCCGCGCCGGTCTGCCGGTACTGCCGGTCCCGCGACATCGGTGTGCGGGCGGTCTCGGGCCGGGCGACGCTCGCCGGATTCACCATCAACGAGCGGTTCAGCCTGCCCGGGCTGGCGGCGCCCTACGTGATCGCGCAGGTGGCTATCGCGGAGGACCCGCGGGTCCGGTTGACCACCAACATCGTCGAAAGCGATGTCGATCGGCTGGAACTCGGACAGCAGGTCGAGGTTGTCTTCGAGCAGGTCGAGGACGTGTGGTTTCCGTTGTTTCGGCCCTTGCGGGCGGGAGGGGCCGATGCCGACGAACCCGGTGAGCTGCCGGTCGACGAGATCGCGCCGGAACGTTTCGGCGAGCACGTCCGCCCGATGCTCACGGTGGACAAGTTCGAAGACAAGGTCGCGCTCACCGGGATCGGCGCGTCCCCGATCGGCCGCCGGCTGATGCAGCCGCCGCTGGCGTTGACCGTGCAGGCATGCGAGGCGGCCATCGCCGACGCCGGCCTGACCTACGCCGACATCGACGGCCTGTCCACCTACCCCGGCGCGATCAATGTCGGCGGCTTCGGGGAGGGCGGCACCACCGCCCTCGAGGGCGCGCTCGGCATCCGGCCGACGTGGCACAACGGCGCCATGGAGACGTTCGGGCCGGGCGGCTCGGTGATCGCCGCGATGCTCGCGGTCGCCTGCGGGCTGGCGCGCCACGTGCTGTGCTTCCGTACCCTGTGGGAAGCCACCAACGGCGAGCTGATGAAGCAGGGCAAGATCACCCCGGCCCACGGTTCAGCGGGCCGAATGTCGGGCTGGCAGATGCCATTTGGTGCCACGTCAGCGGCACACACACTGGCGATGAACGCGCAGCGGCACTTTCACCGGTACGGCACCAGCAAGGAAACGCTGGGCTGGATCGCGTTGAACCAGCGCGCCAATGCCGAACTCAACCCGACCGCCATCTACCGGTCGCCCATGACGATGGACGACTACCTGGGCGCGCGGCCCATCACCACGCCGTTCGGCCTATACGACTGCGACGTGCCGTGCGACGGCGCCATCGCCGTCATCGTCTCGGCCGTCGACGCCGCCCGCGACCTGGCCAAGCCGCCGGTACTGGTGGAAGCGGTGGGAACGCAGATCGTCGAGCGACTCGACTGGGACCAAAGCACCCTCACCCACGAGCCGCAGGTGCTGGGCCAGGCGGCGCACGTATGGACGCGTACCTCGCTGCGACCCGCCGACGTCGACGTGGCAGAGCTGTACGACGGGTTTTCCTTCAACTGTCTGTCCTGGATCGAGGCGCTGGGCTTCTGCGGAATCGGTGAGGCCAAAGACTTTCTGGACGGCGGCAAGAACATCGCGCGCGACGGGCAGTTGCCGCTCAATACGCACGGCGGCCAACTCTCGCACGGCCGCACCCACGGCATGGGTCTGCTGCACGAAGCCATCACTCAGCTGCGCGGCGAGGCCGGTGACCGCCAGGTCGCCGGTGCCCGCGTCGGTGTGGTCAGCAGCGGCGGCCTGACTCCCAGCGGCGTGCTCCTGCTGCGGGCGCCGGAATGAGACGAGCATGAACCCCGCGGCGCCGCGGCCAAGGCTGGTAATCGTCGACGGGGTGCCGATGTCGGCGCTGGTCACCGAAGTCGAAGACCCGCAGGCCGTGATCGTGGCCATCCACGGCGGTGGCACCACCGCGATGTATTTCGACTGCCCGGGCCACCCCTCGTATTCGCTGTTGCGGACCGGCGCGGCGGCCGGGTTCACCGTGGTGGCCCTTGATCGGCCCGGCTATGGCAGCTCGGCGCCCTATCCCGAAGCGATGGTCTCCGGCGAGCAGCGCGTCAACCTGGCTTACGGTGCCGTCGACCGCATTCTCGGCGAACGACCGCGGGGCGCAGGCATATTCGTGTGGGGCCACTCGGGCGGCTGCGAGCTGACGCTGCGGTTGGCCGCCGACGCGCGAGGTGCCGACCTCCTCGGTATCGAGCTGGCCGGCACCGGCCGGCACTACCACCCCACCGCTAAGGAAATACTGAAAACGGCCACCCGCGAACGCCGCCCGTCGGGCATGCGCGAACTGCTGTGGAGCCCAGAGCAGTCTTACCCACCCGAGGTCCTCAACGGCGCCACGGTGTCGCCGTCCGCCCCGGCCTACGAGGACCAGATGGTGTCGGACTGGGCGCGACAGACTTTCCCGGAGCTCGCGCCCGCCGTGCGCGTCCCGGCGCACTTCAGCATCGCCGAGCACGAAAAGGTCTGGCAGACCAACGATGCGGCGGTGACCGAGGTCGGCGCCCTGTTCACCGGGGCGCCGCGATTCGTCGTGCATCGACAACCGGACGCCGGGCACAACATCAGCCTCAGTCACGCCGCCCCCATCTACCACTCGAAAGTCCTTGAATTCGTGCGGGATTGCGTGGCCGAGCGTTCGGCGAAGACGGAATCCGATCTGGAGGCCGGCTGATGCGCGTCGGATTCATCGGGTTGGGCAGCCAGGGCGGTCCCATGGCGCGCCGGATCGTCGAGGGCGGCTACCCCACCACGTTGTGGGCGCGCAGGCCGGAGGCCCTCGAGGCATTCTCCGACACCTCGGCCGGCATCGCCGGGTCACCCGCCGAACTCGCCGCGGCCAGTGACCTGGTCTGCCTCTGCGTGGTCGCAGACGCCGACATCGACGAACTGGCCTGCGGGACAAACGGATTGCTGTCGGCGATGAAGCCGGGCAGCGTGATCGCCGTGCACAGCACGGTGCATCCGGACACCTGCCGAGACCTCGCGACCAAGGCTGCCGCCCAAAGTGTTTCCGTCATCGATGCGCCGGTGAGCGGCGGGGGCGGCGCGGCGGCCGAGGGCCGGCTGCTGGTGATGGTGGGCGGAGACACCGACGTCGTCGAGCGTTGCCGCCCCGTCTTCCAGACCTATGCCGATCCCGTCGTTCACCTCGGCGAGCTGGGTTCCGGACAGACCACGAAGCTCCTCAACAACCTGTTGTTCACCGCCAACCTGGCCACGGCGGCCAGCGCGCTGTCACTGGCCAGCGCGCTTGGCGTCGAACCGGACCGCCTCACCGAAGTGATCTCCCGCAGCTCTGGCAACAGCTTTGCGCTCAACGCTCTCGGCGGCATCGGCGGACTCGATCGGCTGGCCGGGGTGGCGGGCGGGCTGCTGCAGAAGGATGTTCGGCTGGTCGTCGACCTCGCCGAGAACGCCGGGGCCAACGGCGGCGCGGTGCTCGACGCGGCCGACGCGGCGCTGGCCCTGATGGACCACCCACGGTGAGAATCGGATTCATCGGCGCGGGACGGATGGGACGCCCCATGGTCGCCCGCCTGGTGGCAGCCGGTCACGACGTCCAGGCCATGGGCCGAACGGCCGAAAAGCGCGGCGAGCTCGAGCAACTGGGCGCGCTGGCCGTCGGCGAGGCGGCCGAAGCCGGTGCCCGAGCCGACGTCGTGGTGCTCTGTGTGTTCAGCGACGAACAGGTCCGACAGGTCTGCCTGGCCGGCGAATTGCTATCCGCAATGCGGCCCGGCGCGGTGCTGGTGGTGCACACCACCGTCAACCCGCACACCATCGCGGCCATGGCCGAGCGCGCCAATGGTGTTGACGTCGTCGACGCCGCGGTCAGCGGGGGCCCACACGACATCGCCGCCGGCCGGCTCACGCTGTTCGTCGGCGGTGCCGACCAAGCGGTTGACCGAGCGCGACCGCTGCTTTGTTGCTACGGCGACCCGGTCCTGCACGTCGGGCCGGCCGGCGCCGGCCAGAAGGTGAAACTCGTCAACAACGCGCTGTTCGCTGCGCAGCTCGGGCTGCTGGCCGAGTCGGTCCGGCTGGGAGAAGGGCTCGGCGTGCCGGAGTCGACGTTGCTGACCGCCCTGGGACACGGCAGCGCGGCTAGCCACGCGCTGAACCTCATCGCGGCCGGCGGTTCCATCGCGTCGTTCATCGAAATGACCGGTGAGTTCGTGGCGAAGGATGTGGCCGCCGCCCGGGCTAGCGCCGAGGCGCTGGGCAGCGGTCTGGGCGCGCTGGATGACGTCATCGCGGCCATCGGCGTCGCGAAGAGGGCATGAAATGCCAGCGTTTTGGTCTTTCCGGTTCGTCACGAAGGTATTACCGTTAGCGTTACAGTCAGTGACTCCGCTGTAAAGGTTTCAGCCCGACCTCGCCGCTGAGGAGGATGCAGTGACAAAACCGAAGGTCGTCTTCGATCCGTACTCCGAGGACTACTTCAACAATCCGTTCGACATCTATCGACGGATGCGCGAGGAAACGCCACTGTATTACGACGAGCAAGAGGACTTCTACGCCCTGACCCGCCATGAAGACGTCGCGGCCGCGTTCAAGGACTTCGAGACGTACTCGTCAGCGCGCGGCTGCGACCTGGGGATGGTGCGCAAGGGGTTGCCGCCCGAGCAGAAGTCGATCATCTTCATGGATCCACCGGAGCACCGCCACATGCGCAGCCTGCTCAACAAGGCGTTCACACCGCGGGCGATCCAGTCGCAGCGGGAGACGATCATCGAGGTGATCGACAAATACCTGGGAGTGGTCGATCCGGATAACTTCGACGTCGTGCAGGACTTCTCCGGACCGTTCCCGGTCGAGGTCATCACCCGGATGGCCGGGGTCCCTGAGGAATACCGCCAGCAGGTCCGCCACTGGATCGACACCAGCCTGCACCGTGAACCGGGACAGATCGAGGTCAGCGAAGCGGGCATGCAGGCCAACATCGACACGGCGATGTATTACTTCAGCCTGGTCCAAGAGCGGCGCCAGGATCCTCAGGACGACATGATCAGCCGGCTGATCGCCGCCGAAATTCCGGGTGAAGACGGCCAGCTGCGCAAGCTCGACGACATCGAGATCTGCGGGTTCGCAACCCTTCTGGGCGGCGCGGGCGCGGAGACCGTCACCAAGCTGATGGGCAACGCCGCGGTCATCTTCGCCAATCACCCCGACCAGTGGCAGAAGCTGCAGGAGGACCGGGACAAGATCCCCGGGGCGGTCGAGGAGTTACTGCGCTACGAGGGGCCGGTGCAATACAACGTCCGCTACACCCTCAAGGAGGCCCACGTCAGCGGTGGCGTGATCCCGCCGGGCAAACCCGTATTCCTCTGCGGCGCCGCGGCCAACCGCGACCCGGAGGCCTTCACCGACGCCGACACGTTCGATATCGAGCGCGATCACACCGAGGCGCAGCATCTCGGACTCGGGTACGGGATCCACAGCTGCTTGGGCGCCGCGCTGGCCCGCCTGGAAAGCCGGATCGCGCTGGAGCGGTTGCTCGACTTCATGCCGCGCTACGAGGTCGACTTGGCGGGATGCAAACGGGTGACCATGCAAAACGTGGCGGGCTGGAAGAACGTGCCCGTCAAGGTGCTTCGTTAAGGGGGCCACGATGACGAAGAAGATCGAAGTCGATTGGGGACTCTGCGAGAGCAACGGTGTCTGCATGGGCATCAACCCAGACATCTTCGAACTCGGCGACGACGACATGTTGACCGTCCACCAAGAGGAAGTCACCCCGGAGAACGAGGCGGACGTGCGCGAGGCCGTCCGCCAGTGCCCTCGTCAGGCGATCTCCATCGTCGGAGAGTAATCAGATTCCGGAGAGGATGACGGCGTTGCAGTCGGCAGCCTGCTGGCGCAGTTTCGCCGCCTTCTGGTAGCCCTCGGATTCGTACCACGCCCGAGCCGCATCCACCGACTCGAATTCGAGCACCACGGTCTGGTCGCCGTGCCAGTCGCCCTCGATGACTTTGGGCGCGGTGTCCACCGCGAGGATGGTGGCACCGCTCATCGCGGATCCGGCGGCTTGAGCGTATGCCTTCATGCCTTCCGGGTCTTTGATGGCCTCGGTGAGGATGACATACCCTTTGGCCACTCGAATCTCCTTACTCGCCCGTAATTTTGGTTATTTCTCGCTGATCGCCTGCTCGGGACAGCATTGGATCGCCTCCTGAGCGGCGGACTCCAATTCCGCCGGGACATCGGAATCTGTCGCTACGGCGTAACCGTCGTCGGTCAGGCTGAACACGTCGGGGCACAGCGTGAGACACATGCCGTGACCGCGACACCGCTGGTCGTCTACCCAAACCTTCATGCCAGTGTGAACTCCAGGTGCAATTCGGTCAGGCCACGCAGAATGTAGGTCGGAACGTATTGGTAGCGACGGTTATCCGCGGGCCCGTGGACGTCCTCGTTGATCCTGATATCCGTCGTGCGGTCGAGCAGCCGTTCGATCGCCACCCGGGTTTCGGCCCGCGCCAGCGGGGCGCCGGGGCAGCTGTGGATACCACGCCCGAACGAGATGTGCTGGCGCGCGTTCTTGCGCGTCGGATCGAAGGTGGCGGGTTCTTCGAACCGGCGCGGATCACGGTTGGCCGCGGCCTGCACGATCATCACCGTAGTGCCGGCCGGCAGGTCGACGCCACCGACATTGACCGGCCGCCGGTTCATCCGGAAGTCGCCCTTGACCGGGCTCTCGTGGCGCAGCGATTCTTCGATGAAATTCGGGATCAGGCTGCGATCCTTGCGCAGCTGCGCCTGGATATCGGGGCGCTCGCCCAGCGTCTGCAGGGCCGCGCCGAGCAGCCGCACGGTGGTCTCCTGTCCCGCCGAGAACACGTTGCTGGCGACACGAGCCACGTCCTCGACGTCCGGGATCGAACCGTCGGGAAAGGTGGCGGTGGCCAGGCCGGTCAGCACGTCGTCACGCGGCTCGCTCCGGCGGTCGCGGACGTAATCGGAGAACAGGCCGTAGAGGAATTCCAGCGGGCTGTGGGCCAACGATTCCTTGCCGGTGCCCCCGACGCCGCCGCCCGAGTGCTCGCGGATGCCCTTGATGAACTTGTCGCGGTCCTCCATCGGCACGCCCAGCAGGTCGGCGATCACCAGCAGGGTGAACGGGCCCGCGAAGCCCTTGATCCATTCGCCGTGGCCGGGGGCCAGGAAGTCGTCGAGCGCCTGGTCGGCGAGCGCCCACATGGCGTCCTCGTTCTCTTTGAGGCGCTTCGGGGTGATCAGCCGCATCAGCAACGAGCGGTGGTTGGTGTGGGTCGGCGGGTCGAGCGTCGGCAGCTGGTCGCTGAAGGGCAGTTCGTCACGGTGCTGCTCGATCAGCTCGGTGATGTCGTCGCCTTCGATCGGGACCGGGAAGCCGGGGAACGGACCCGTCACCGAGATGCAGGAAGACCACGTCTCGGCGTCGTTGAGGACCGCACACGCCTCGTCCCACCCGGTGATCATCGTGACGTCGTGGTGGCTTTCCCGGGTGACGGGGCAACGCTGACGCAGCGCCTCGTAGTAGGGGTACGGGTTCTCGATGAGCTCGCTGCCGCGAAAGAAGTCCAACTCGGAGAATTCGTTCGCCATCTCCTGCTCCTTGAATCTCGGCTAGTGAGAATGTGCCTCTCGCGGATGAGTATTACATTTTCATACGGGGTGGTGGTCGTCAACGACGGGTCCCCGCCGGGCGTCTCGAGACGCGCGATTCGCCGGCCGCCGACCGTGGCGCGCCGGTCTGATCGCGCCCGACTAGCTGGCGGGAACCAGGTCGGCGGCCACCGAGGGCCACGCCAGTAGCCCGCTGCGGAACGTCTCGACGTGGCCGACGGGGGCGTGCGGTACGGCCGCCGCCGCGAGGGCCTGGGCCTTGAACGTCTGCGCCGCCATGCTCAGCTGGTGTTGCACCAGTCCGACGCTGTCATCGAGTTCCGACGGCCAGTCCTCCCCCCACAGCGTGACCTCCATGGCGCCCTGATCGAGGGCCCGCAGCACGCCTTGGCGAACCCGCGCGTCGCAGCCGAATAGATCCGCCGCGGCCGCCAGGGCCTGGGGGCGGGGCCGCGAATGCACCGATGCCAGCGCCTCTTCGAGGTCGAGCACCTGGGCACCGATGATTTGCAGCGGCCGGTCATCGGGGTGGTCGGCCAGATCCATCAAGAGCACGGTGACGTCCCAACCCGCCATCGACCGGTCAAAGATCCAGCCACCGGCGAACCGCACCACATCGACCGCGGTGGTGGCGACGACGTCGAGCCGGTACCTCATGTCGTCTCGAGCTTCTTCGGGGGCGCGAAGTCCCGCGCCAGTGTCTCGGCGTACTGCTTGAACACCTCGGGCAGCGGTATCGAGGGATCGAGTAACCATGTGGTTTCCATTCCGTGGACGAAGGCGAGGATTTCTACTGCCTTGACGGCGGGGTCTATGTCTTCGCGATACCGGCCATCGGCCTGACCGCGACGGATGAGCTCGGCGACGATGTCGGTGGCGGCCCGGTGCCTGGCCAGCATGCGGTCGTGCAGCGGAGCCTCGGGCAGGATGTTCTCGACGAGCAGCACCGTGAACGTCCCCACCAATTCGGGGGCCCGGTGGAACCGGTCCGCGACCGCGGCGATCTGGTCGAACAGATCCCCGGTCCGGTCGGCGTGGGTGTCGTCGTCGAGGTCGCGGGCATCGAGCACCGCGTGCAGCAGCTGCTCCTTCGATTCGAAGTGATGCAGCAGGCCTGCCGGTGTCACCCCGGCCTCACCGGCGATCTGGGCGAGCGTGGTGCTGCGCCAGCCGTTGCGGGTGAGCAGGCGTTGGGCGACGTCGAGGATCCGCTGCTTGCGGTCCTCCCCCTTGGCGAGAAGCGTGTCGTATCGCCGCGCGACGGGCACCAGGGTCCTCTCTACCGACGTAGCAAAACCAACCTAGTGAACACACAGTAGGTTAGTTTGGCCGCTGTGACAAGGGTCACGTGGTGCGGTTTTTCAGCGCGCCGGGTCCCGCCTCGGCGGCTGTCAGCTCACCAGCTCGACCAGCGTGGCGTTGGCGGTGCCGCCGCCTTCGCACATGGTCTGCAGCCCGTAGCGAATCCCGTTGTCGCGCATGTGGTGGGCCATGCGCGCCATCAACACCGCCCCCGACGCGCCCAGCGGGTGCCCCAGCGCGATCGCCCCGCCCAGCGGGTTCATCCGGGCCGGGTCCACCCCGGTTTCCGCCAGCCATGCCAGCGGAACCGGCGCGAAGGCCTCGTTGACCTCGAAGACACCCACGTCGGCCAGCGCGACGCCGGCCTTGCCCAGCACCTTCTCGGTCGCGGGGATGGGGCCGGTGAGCATCAGCACCGGATCGGCGCCGGTCACAGCGCCCGCCAGGTAGCGCACCATCGGCGTCAAACCGAGCTCGACGGCCAGCTCCGCGGTGGTCACCAGCAGCGCGGCGGCGCCGTCGGAGATCTGCGACGAATTGCCGGCGTGAATCACCCCGTCCTCGGCGAAGGCGGGCTTGAGCGCGCCGAGCTTCTCCACGGTGCTGCCGCGCCGCACGCCCTCGTCGGCGGTGACGACGTTGTTGTCGGCTCCCTCGACGAACACCGGCACCAGCTGCTCGGTGAACGCGCCGCTGTCCTGGGCCGCGGCCGCGCGCTCGTGGGACTCGACGGAGAATTCGTCGAGGCGGGTGCGGGAGAATCCCCATTTCTTGGCGATCAGTTCCGCCGACAGGCCCTGGTTGAAGGAGAAATCGTCATAGCGGGCAAGTACTTTCGGGCCGTAGGGCATACCGGTTGCGCGGGCCGAACCGAGCGGTACGCGGCTCATGACCTCGACCCCGCCGGCCACGACGACATCCTGCTGCCCGGACATCACCGCCTGCACGGCGAAGTCCAGCGCCTGCTGGCTGGACCCACAGGCTCGGTTGACGGTGGTGCCGGGGATGGTCTCGGGCCAGCCGGCGGCCAGAACCGCGTAGCGGCCGATGTTGCTGGACTGATCGCCCACCTGGGACACGCAACCCCAGACCACGTCGTCGATGATCTCGGGACCGATGCCGGTGCGCTCGATGAGTTCGGTCAGGACGACCGCGGACAGGTCGGCGGCATGCATGCCGGACAGGGCGCCGTTGCGCTTCCCCACCGGCGTCCGCACCGCCTCGACGATGACTGTTTCACGCATATCCCTACTCCGATTGCGCCTCGCCCGAATGTGGTTCCCCGCCAGATTTTGCTAGGGCCCACCGACCAGTAAACGATGGCTCCCGCCGTTGCGCGAAAGCGGCGTAGGCCGCCGCCGTGTCCGCGGTCGCGAAGTTGACGCCCTGGGCGCGGGCCTCGCTGGCCAGCGCGTCCCGCAGGGTGCGGTCGGCGCCCTCATTCAGTAGCGCCTTGGTGTGGGCCAGCGCGATCGGCGGGCCGGCCGCCAGCCGGTTGGCGAGATCGTCGACGAACGCGTCGATCTCCGCGGCCGACACCACCCAGGTCACCAGGTTGAGGGCGCATGCTTCCTCGGCATCGATCGTGTCCGCCAGCAACGCGAGCCGCTTGGCCTGTTGCAGCCCAACGATTTTGGGCAACAGCCAGGAGCCGCCGAGGTCGATCGACAGGCCCCGTTTCGAAAAGATCTGGCAGAACGTCGATTCCGGTGTGGCCACCACCAGATCACAGCCCAGCGCGAGGTTCCAGCCGGCGCCGACGGCCACCCCGGTCACCTTGGCGATCGTCGGAATCGACAGCTCGTGCAGCGCCAGCGCCACGTCGGTCAACCGCTGCAACTTGTACTTCGGATGGATGTCCTCGGGAGCCGAGATGTCCGCGCCGGAACAGAAACTGCCGCCGGAGCCGGTGATCACCAGTGCGCGCACGCCGGGATCGTGGCCGGCGGCATCCAGCGCGTCCCGCAGGGCGACCCATAGTTCCGGGTTGATCGCATTCTTGCGACGCGGGCGGTTGAGCGTGAGGGTGCGCACCCCGCCGCGGTCCTCCGACAGCAACACGGGGTCATCGGTCGTGGTCAATAGCTCCTCGGCAACTTCAGGACGTTGGCTCCCAGGAAGTTCAGAATCATCTCCTGGCTGACCGGCGCGATCTTCATCAACCGGGCCTCCCGGAAGTAACGGGTGATGTGGTATTCCTCGGCGTAACCCATGCCGCCGTGGGTTTGCAGCGCCCGGTCGGCGGCGGTGAAGCCGGCGTCGGCGCACAGATACTTTGCCGTATTGGCTTCGCGCCCGCAGGGTTTGCCATTGTCGTAGAGCCAGGTGGCCTTACGCAGCATGAGCTCGGCGGCGTCGAGCCGGGCGAGTGAATCGGCGAGTGGGAACTGCAATCCCTGGTTCATGCCGATGGGTCGGCCGAACACCTCGCGCTCGTTGCCGTATTTCACCGCCTTCTCCAGCGCCACCCGGCCGATGCCGAGCGCCTCGGCCGCGATCAGCATCCGCTCCGGGTTGAGGCCGTCGAGGATGTACTGAAAGCCCTTGCCTTCCTCGCCCACTCGGTCCTCGACCGGCACCTCGAGATTGTCGATGAACAGTTCATTGGAGCTGACGGCGTTGCGGCCCATCTTGCGGATGGGGCGGATGTCGACGCGGCTGCGATCGAGATCGGTGAGGAACAGGGTCATCCCGTCGGTTTTCTTGGTGACCTCGTCGTAGCTCTGCGTCCGGGTGAGCAGCAGAATCTTGTCGGATTCCATCGCCTTGGAGATCCAGACCTTGCGACCGTTGATGATGTAGCGATCACCGTCCCGCTTGGCGAACGTGGTGATCCGCGAAGTGTCAAGTCCGGCACCGGGTTCGGTGACACCGAAGCAGACGTGCACCTCGCCGGTCGCGACGGCGGGCAACGTGCGGGCCTTGAGCTCGTCGGAGCCGTGCACCACGACCGGCTGCATGCCGAAGATAGACAGGTGAATCGAACTGGCCGCGTTCATGGCGCCGCCGGACTTGGCGACCTCCTCGAGCAGGATCGTCGCTTCGGTGATTCCCAGGCCATGCCCGCCGTACTCGGTCGGGATCGTCATGCCCAGCCAGCCGCCCTCGGCGATGGCCTTATAGAACTCGGTCGGAAATTCGTGCGCCTGGTCCTTTTCCATCCAGTATTGGTCGTCGAATTTCCGTGCCAGCTCCGCCACCGACCGACGGATCAGTTCCTGATCTTCGGTCAGCTCAAAGTTCATTCCACCCACTGGTGGTCTCCTCTTCTCAGCGCGAACAGACACAAAAGCACCCGACACGCCGACGATTTAGGTGCTTTTGCGTCTGCTCGGCGACAGTACTGTGCTCAGTCCTTGTTGCCGGTAAGGGCTTTCGCGTTGGCCGCGAAGTCCGCGAACGACGAGCCGCCCCGACCGTCCTTGTCGTGACCCTTGGCCTTGATGGACACATCGTGCCCCTCGGCGGCCTTGCGCAGTGCACCGACGGTCGCCTGTTCGCGCGAAATGTGCGTGAATGGGTCGAACGAGTACCAGCGCATGGCGTTCTCGTGGGTCATCCTGTTGATCTCGTCATCGGGAACGTTGTTGAGGGACAACACATCCCACAGCTCTTCGGGCGCACCCGGCCACATCGAGTCGCTGTGCGGGTAGTCGGCTTCCCAGCAGATGTTGTCGATGCCGATCATGTTGCGCAGCGCCACGCCGACCTTGTCGCTGATGAAGCAGGTCAGGAAGTGGTCGCGGAACACCTCGCTGGGCAGCTTGCCCTTGAAGTCCTGGTGCGTCCAGGCGGAGTGCATCTCGAAGGTGCGGTCCGCGCGCTCGAGGAAGTAGGGGATCCAGCCGGTGCCGCCCTCCGACAGCGCGATCTTGAGGTCGGGGTATTCCTTTATTGGCTTGGACCACAACAGATCGGCGGCGGCCTGCACGATGTTCATCGGCTGCAGCGTGATCATCACGTCCATGGGGGCGTCGGGCGCGGTGATGGCCAACCGTCCCGAGGAACCGATGTGCACGTTCATCACGGTGCCGGTGTCGCACAGCGCCTTCCACAGCGGGGCCCAGTAGTCGTCGTGGAAGCTGGGGTAGCCCATCGCGGCCGGGTTCTCGGTGAAGGTCAAGGCGTGCACGCCCTTTTTGGCGACCCGCCGCACTTCGGCCGCGCACGCCTCGGCATCCCAGATCACCGGGATCGCCATCGGGATGAATCGCGCCGGGTAGGCGCCGCACCACTCTTCGATGTGCCAGTCGTTGTACGCCTGCACCAGTGCGATCGAGAAGTCGTTGTCGTCGGTGGCGAACAGCCTTCCGGCGAAACCGGGGAAGGACGGGAAGCAGATCGACGCCAGGATGCCGCCGGCGTTCATGTCCTTGACGCGCTCGTCGACGTTGTAACAACCGGGCCGGATCTCGTCGAGCCCCGTCGGCTCGATGCCGTACTCCTCCTTGGGCCGCCCGGCCACCGCGTTGAGCGCGACGTTGGGGATGACGGTGTCGCGGAACTTCCACATGTCCGATCCGTCGGCGTTGTGCACGAGCCGGGGCGCATCGTCCTGATACTTCTTCGGCAGGTGGTTCTTGAACATGTCCGGCGGCTCGACGGTGTGGTCGTCGACGCTGATCAGAATCATGTCTTCTTTGTTCATGGCCGTCCCTTTCATCGGATCCACCGGATCGATTAGAGCCTCGGCGAATCGCTGTCCCGTGCCAAGATCACTAAACTGAAAACTATCTTCTCGCCAGGCGAGAATCAACATCCATGGGCTGCTCGGCGCCGCCGCAACCTTCTGACCAGCAGCCGAACGTGCAGGCCCAGCGCCCTTCCACGACGCAGGCATGCCGTGAGGTAGAAACCGGGTTGGCGTGGCGGGACGGGGGCGGGTGGCCGCCCTGTCGACGCGGGCGGCGGCCCGGTCGCGGCGTGCGCCAGGGCGATGGGTTGACCTGTCCTCGAGCGGCACGCCGGCATTGACCGGACGCGCGTTTCGTGCCAGTCTGTTAGTTGCAAATGAGAATATGATTCTCTTTCACCGAGAGGACACTGCCAATGCGCTTGCAGCCGCTGCCCGCCGACCAGTGGGACGAGGCGACCCGGCAGGCCCTCTCGGCGATGCGTGAGGCGGACAGCAACAACGCGCTGTCCACGCTGGCCCATCATCCGGCGCTAGCCAAGGCGTTTCTGCGGTTCAACGTCCACCTCCTGGTGTCGTCCACACTGCCGGCCCGCATCCGCGAACTGGCCATCCTGCGGGTGGCCCATCGCCGGCGGTGCGCCTACGAGTGGTCACACCACGAGCGAATGGCCAAAGAAGAAGGAATCACCGACGACCAGATCGCGGCCTTGAAGCGCGGCGAGGCCGCCGACGCGTTCGACCAGGTTGTGATCACTGGCGTCGACGAGCTCGATGAGAAGTCGGAGCTGTCGGACCAGACCTGGGCGTTACTGGGCGAGCGCCTCGACGACCAGCAACGGATGGACTTCGTCTTCACAGTCGGCTGCTACGCCCTGCTGGCAATGGCCTTCAACAGTTTTGGCATCCAACCCGAACACGCCACCACAGCCGCTAACAACGTCGAATAAGAGGAGTAAGAACGTTGCCGCACTTCCCGAAGCCAGCCGCCGGCAGCTGGACAGAAAACTACCCCGAGTTGGGGACCGCGCCGGTCGACTACACCGACTCGATCGACCCCGCGTTCTTCGAGGCCGAACGTGACGCCGTGTTCAGGAAGACCTGGCTCAACGTCGGCCGCGTCGAGCGCCTGCCCCGCACCGGCAGCTACTTCACCAGGGAACTACCCTCCGCCGGCAAGGGCACGTCGGTGATCATCACCAAGACCAAGGACGGGTCCGTCAAGGCGTACCACAATGTCTGCCGCCACCGCGGAAACAAGTTGGTGTGGAACGACTTTCCCAACGAGGAGACCTCCGGCACCTGCCGGCAGTTCACCTGCAAGTACCACGCCTGGCGCTACAGCCTCGACGGCGATCTGACCTTCGTTCAACAGGAAGAAGAGTTCTTCGACCTCGACAAGAGCAACTTCGGCCTGGCGCCGGTTCGCTGCGAGGTGTGGGAAGGCTTCATCTTCATCAACTTCGACGACAACGCGGCGCCGCTCACCGACTACCTCGGACCGCTGGCCAAGAGCATCGAGGGCTACCCGTTCGGCGAGATGACCGAGACCTACTCCTACCGGGCGGAGGTCGGCAGCAACTGGAAGCTGTTCATCGACGCGTTCGTCGAGTTCTACCACGCGCCGATCCTGCACCAGGGTCAGTACACCAAGGAAGAAGCCGCCAAGATCCAGAAGTTCGGCTACGAGGCCTTGCACTATGAGCTGGCCGGCCCGCACAACCTGCAGTCGACCTGGGGCGGTCAGGCACCTCCCCCGGACATGTCGATGGTCAAGCCGATGGACCAGGTGTTGCGCAGCGGGTTGTTCGGTCCGTGGGACAAGCCGGAGATCATCCAGAACATGGAGCTGCCACCGGGCGTCAACGTGAAGCGGGTGCCGCAGTGGGGCATCGACTCGTGGCTGTTCTACCCGAACTTCATGCTGCTGATCTGGGAGCCGGGCTGGTATTTGACCTACCACTACTGGCCGACCGCGGTGGACAAGCACATCTTCGAGTCGTCGCTGTATTTCGTGCCGCCGCGCAATGCGCGGGAACGCCTGGCCCAGGAGTTGGCCGCCGTGACGTTCAAGGAGTACGCGCTGCAGGACGCCAACACCCTGGAAGCGACCCAGACCATGATCGGCACCCGGGCCGTCAAGGAGTTCCTGCTCTGCGACCAGGAAGTCTTGATCCGACACCTGCACCACACGACCGCCAACTACGTCAAGGAGTACCAGCGCAATGGCGCTACCGTCTGAATTCGCCGCCCTCGAGCCCTTTTTGGAGTGGGACCTGGCCACCGAGCCCGAGCGCTACGCCAAGCGGTTGGCCTCGACGATGGCCCAGATGCAGGAGTTCTACGACGTCGCTTTCCCGATGCTGAACGACGTCATCGCCTACTGCGACAAGTTCCCCTTGGACGACCTGCCGGAGGACGCAAAGACGTTGATGCACATGATGCAGTCGCTCGTCATGGTGTCCTTCCCCATCGAGGCGTGGAAGCAGCCGCGCGTGCCGGACAGCGGCGCGGCGTGGGTTGAAGTGATCCGGGAACCGGTGATCTAGCAGGTGCTGACGCTCAAGGCCGCGGGGCTGCTCGACGTTGACGGCGGCGAGATCATCCGGCCCGGCATCCTGAAGATCCAGGACGACCGGATCGTCGGCGTGGGGGGCGACCCCGAAGGCGAAATCATCGAGCTGGGCGACCAAGTTCTGTTGCCGGGCCTGATGGACATGGAGGTCAACCTCCTGATGGGCGGGCGCGGCGAGACGCCCGGGCTGTCCCAGGTGCAAGACGACCCGCCGACGCGGGTGCTGCGCGCTGTCGGCAACGCCCGGCGCACGCTGCGCGCCGGTTTCACCACCGTGCGCAACCTGGGATTGTTCGTCAAGACCGGCGGCTACCTGCTCGACGTCGCCCTGGCCAAGGCCATCGACGCGGGCTGGATCGAGGGGCCCCGAATCGTCCCCGCCGGCCACGCGATCACGCCCACCGGCGGGCACCTTGACCCGACGATGTTCGCCGCATTCATGCCGGGCGCACTCGAGCTCACGATCGAAGAGGGCATCGCCAACGGGGTCGACGAGATCCGCAAGGCGGTGCGCTACCAGATCAAGCACGGCGCCGAATTGATCAAGGTGTGCGTTTCCGGCGGTGTCATGTCGTTGACCGGTGAGGCTGGGGCGCAACACTACTCGGACGAGGAACTGCGCGCGATCGTCGACGAGGCGCACCGCCGTGGACTGCGTGTCGCCGCCCACACGCACGGCGCGGAAGCCGTCAAGCACGCGGTCGCGTGCGGTATCGACTGCATCGAGCACGGGTTCCTGATGGACGACGAGGCCATCCAGATGCTGGTCGACAACGACAGGTTCCTGGTGACCACCCGCAGGCTCGCCCAGGCGATGGACGTGTCACGCGCCCCGAAAGCCCTGCAGGACAAGGCGGCCGAGATGTTCCCCAAGGCCGAGACCTCGATCAAGGCCGCCTACGAGGCCGGGGTGAAAATCGCGGTCGGCACCGACGCCCCGGCAATCCCGCACGGCAAGAATGCCGACGAGCTTGTCACGCTGGTGGAATGGGGCATGCCGCCGCTGGCGGTGTTGCGGGCCGCCACCATCACCGCGGCCGAGCTGATCAACTCGACCGACCGGGGGCGCCTCGCGGCGGGCCAGCTCGCGGATATCATCGCGGTACCGGGAAACCCGTTGGAAGACATCACGGTTACCCAGCGCGTCAGCTTCGTCATGAAAGGCGGCAAGGTCTATGTCGACGCCCGATCAGCCTAAAAGCGGCCCAACCCGAACTGATGACTTGGTCGAGATCCAGCAGCTGCTCGGCCGCTACGCGGTCACTATCACCCAGGAGGACATCGAAGGTCTGGTCGCCGTCTTCACTCCCGACGGCACCTACAGCGCCTTCGGCGAGACCTACAGCCTGAGCCGATTTCCGGAATTGGTGGCCGCGGCCCCAAAGGGCTTGTTCCTCACCGGAACCGCGGTGGTCGACCTTAATGGGGATGCGGCCACCGGCACCCAACCGCTGTGCTTCATCGACCATGCCACTCACGACATGCGGATCGGTTACTACCGCGACACCTATCTGCGGACCGCTGACGGGTGGCGACTGAAGACGCGCGCCATGACCTTCATCCGCCGCAGCGGGGTGCACGACTCCGGGCGCCCGCACGCCATCGGCCGTCCCGCCGGTGACTCCGCGGCCCAGGCAGCGACTTAAGGAGCCGACCAATCGAAGTGAATGTCGAGCAGTTCCGGACCGACCTGCGCGCGTGGCTCGACGACAACGATCTGACCCCCGAGCCCGACCACTCGCTGCAGGGGCACATGCGGCAGTTCGCCCGGGTCAGCCGCGCGCTCTACGACGCCGATTGGATGCGGTTCGGCTGGCCGGTCGAGGTCGGTGGGCTGGGCGGCCCGGCAGTGCTGCGCGCGATCGTCGGCGAAGAGGTGGTTGGTCGGCGCTTGGCCGAACCCGGCCCCTATTCGATGCTCGAGGTCCTCGCCCCCACGATGATCGATTACGCGCCCGTGGAGCTCGCCAAGGAAATGGTGCCGCGGCTACTCAGCGGGGAAGAGCAATGGTGCCAAGGCTTTTCCGAGCCGGGGTCGGGCAGTGACCTGGCGTCGCTGACCACCCGCGCGACGCAGCAAGGCGATAACTGGATCGTCAACGGACAAAAGGTCTGGACCAGCTTCGCGCAGTTCTCCACCCGGTGCGTCCTGCTCACCCGCACCGCGCCCGGCCACGACGGGATCACCGCGTTCTTCGTCGACCTCGACACCCCCGGCATCACCATCCGCCCGCTGCGCACGATGCACGGCGTCGACGAATTCTGCGAGGTGTACTACGACGACGTGGTGATTCCGGCCAGCCGGATGCTGGGCAAGCCCGGGGACGGCTGGCGACTGGCCATGGACCTGCTGCCCTACGAACGCTCCGCCTGCTTCTGGCAGCGAATCGCCTACCTCTATTCACGTTTCGACGACTTGATCACCGCGGCGTCAGAAAACGGGGACCCGGACGAATCCGCGCTCGGCGGAGCCTATCTGGCTCTTCATACGTTGCGCTGCCGATCGCGTGCCACCCAGCATCGCATGCGCGACGGGGCCCGGCTGGGGCCGGACACCTCCATCGACAAGGTGCTGCTGGCCTCCGCGGAGCAGCGACTCTACGACACCGTCCGCGACGTGTTGCCGGGAACGCTGGAGCTCGAAGACACGCCGTGGCGTTCGGAATATCTGTATTCGCGCGCCGCGACGATCTACGGCGGCACCGCCGAGATCCAGCGCAATATCATCGCCCGCCGGCTACTCGACCTCGGGAAGGAGTGACCGTGACCCCTCCGACGGACATCGAGTCCGATCCCGAATCGCTTCGCCTGCTTGCGGAGTCGTTGCGGACGACGATGACGGCCGCCTCGGGAGCCAAGCTCGACGCGGCGCTGACCGAGCTCGGCTGGCGCGACATGCTCGACGAAATGCCCGACATCGCAATACCTCTGGTGTTCATGCTGCTCGGTGAGACCGGTGCCCACGCACCCGTGCTCAACGACGTGGTGCTGCGCGCGGCGGGCGACGCGCCCGGGGGAACCCTGCCGCTGCCGTTCGCCGGTGGCTCCTGGGTGCTGTGGGAGCGCCGTGACCATGCCGACTCGGCGATCGACGAGCTGTTGCCGATACACCGTGTGCCTCACGATGATTCGTTGCCGCCAGCCGCGCGGTACGCGGGTTGGCGGGCTCTCGGGTGGTGGCTGGTCGGCACCAGCCGCGCCATGCTGTCACTGGCTCGTCAGCACGCTGTCGACCGGGTCCAGTTCGGTCGGCACATCAGTTCGTTCCAGGCGATCCGGCATCGACTGGCCGAGGCGCTGGTCGCGATCGAGGGTGCCGAGGCGACACTGCAGGCCGCCACGGATTGCGACGACCCGCAGGGGCTCGCTTCGCTGCTGGCCAAGGCCGCGGCCGGCCAGGCGGCGCTGATCACCGCGCGTCACTGTCAGCAGGTGCTCGGCGGTATCGGCTTCACCGCCGAACACCCGCTGCACCACCACATCAAGCGGTCGTTGATCCTCGACGGACTGCTGGGTAGTTCGAAAGAACTCACCCGTCAGGCCGGAAAGGCGGTCGTGGCTGCCGGCTCGGCGCCCCGGCTCGCGCAGCTGTAACGCGGCGCGCCCACACCCAGGCGCCGTGCGCGGAGCATGAGATGCTTCGCGGGGGCCACCTGGTGGCTCGGCGTCGGAGCGGACGTCGGCCCCGCCATGAGCCCTAGGAGGTGGGACGCAATGAGTCAGCCGCAAGGACCACAGAACCAGTTCGGGGTCGCCTCGGTGCTCCTGGGCCTGGTCGGACTCATCACCTGCTGGCTGTTGCTCGGGGTGCCCTTCGGCATCGCGGCCGTGGTGACCGGCGACATCGCCCGGCGAAGGGTGGTCCGCGGCCAGGCGAACAACCGCCGAACCGCTCTGGCCGGGATGGTTCTAGGGACGGTTGCGATAGTTGCGGGTCTTGTCGCCATCGGCTACTACGCCCACCTGGACGCCCGAAACCATTGACGCGCAGATCAATTGCGCGGTAACCCGAGCACGCGTTCGGCGATGATGTTGCGCTGAATCTCCGATGTACCACCGGCGATGGTCGCGGCGAAGGTGCGCGCGTACCGGTCGAACCAGCTGCCGTAGTGGCTGTCCAGGTTGAGCGGGGCGAACGGGGCGGTGACTCCGCGCAAGGCCAGTCCCTCGCCGTCCTTGGCGGCCAGCGCGTCCTCACAGGCGCGTTGCATCGCCTCCGAGCCGAGCAACTTGAGCACCGACTGGGCGGGCACGTCCTCTTCGCCACGCGCGGCTTTGGCGAGCGTCGCCGACCCCAGTAGCCGCATCGCGTAGAAATCCATCACCAGCGTCGCGTAGCTGTCCCGCTGCACCGGCCCCAAGGGGCTCGACTCGACGGTCATCGCGTGCAGCATGTCCGCGTAGTCCAGCCACAGCATCGCGCGTTCGTGGCCGAGCGAACCGGTCGCGACGCGCCAGCCGCCGTTGAGCTCCCCCACCAGGTTCTCGGCCGGCACCCGGGCATCGGTGAAGAAGACCTCGTTGAAGTCGACGTCTTCGATGTCACCCATCGAGGCGAACGGCCGCCGAACCACACCGGGGGTGTCGGTGGGGATCAGTAAAGCGCTGATTCCCTTGTGCTTTGGCGCGTCCGGATCGGTGCGCACGAATGTCAGCAACACATCGGCGTGATGGGCGCCCGATGTCCACACCTTCTGCCCGTTGACGATGAAGCAGTCGCCTTGCGAATCGGAGTGGCGCACCGCGCGCGTCTTCAGCGAAGCGAGATCCGATCCCGCGCCGGGCTCGCTCATTCCCAGCGACGCGGTGATCTCCGCGCGCAGGATCGGCACCGCCCACCGTTGCTTCTGTTCGGGCGTGCCGAACGACAACAACGACGCCGCGATGATCCCGACACCCTGGGGATTGAAACTTTGATAGATCCGCCGGCGCGACAACTCTTCGGAGTAGACGTACTGCTGCAGCAGCGTCGCGTTGCGTCCGCCGAACTCCGGCGGGTTGCCGGGTTGTAGCCAGCCGTTGTCGAACAGCAGGCGTTGCCACCGGCGGGCCCACTCCGGAACGTCAGAGCTCGACTGCGGCCGCACCAACGCCTCGGCCTCGGAAGGCAGGTGTGCGTCGAGGAAAGCCACGAACTCGGCTCGGAACGCCTCCACGTCGGCGTCAAACGTCAGCTGCACGGCACTTCCCGGGTTGCTCCTGAGCGTTCCCATACGTCGGTAGATCAAGGTTTCCGCCGACGAAGCGGTTCACTCTTGCGATTACGCTTCCATACACACGTCTAAGAGAATAGTATTCTCGTGGTAAGAAAGTTACAATCTCCGACACGTGATCCGTGAGGGGGTCGAGCGCAGCGATGTCACGGCGTTCTCCGGTAGAGTCCAACCATGTTCTCCCCGCGCGGCAATCACCTGAGTCGGCCGTGACCAATCCAAGCGAAGAGCCGGCCTGGAAGCAGCGTGCGGTCGAGCGGTCGATCAAGACGGCGAAATTGCGTGCGGCGCAGCGCGTTCAGCGCTTCCTCGACGCCGCCCAGGCCATCATCATCGAAAAGGGCAGCACGGACTTTACCGTGCAGGAGGTCGTGGACCGCTCCCGCCAGTCGTTGCGCAGCTTCTACCTGCAATTCGACGGCAAGCACGAGTTGCTGCTGGCGCTGTTCGAGGACGCACTGAGCCGGTCGGCCGACCAGATCCGCGCGGCCACCGAGAACCAGGCCGATCCGCTGGAGCGGCTGCAGGTCGCCGTGCAGCTCCTGTACGAAGCGTCCCGCCCGGACCCGACGGCCAAGCGCCCGCTGTTCACGGACTTTGCTCCTCGACTGCTTGTCACCCACCCGGCCGAGGTCAAGATCGCCCATGCACCGCTGCTCGCGTTGCTGACTGAACTGATGGACGCGGCGCATGATGCCGGCAAGCTGCGCACCACCATCAACCCCAAGCGGGTGGCCGCCATGACCATGCAGACGGTGATGTTCATCGCACAATCGAGCGGTGGGCCCGACGACGCGACGACGCATCCCATCACCGCCGAAGAAGTATGGGATTTCTGCTCACGCGGATTCGTCGCGTAGCACCCGAACGCCCCGCGTTCCCGCATCTCGCCATGAGCAAATAGCGCACGCCGTTTGCCGGTGAGAATGAGATTCTCTAATATCTAGAACCACAAATAGCCGAAACGGATTCGTCATTGACACCCGCGACGGCCGAATGACAGAGTTCAAGGGCGGCAAGACTCGCGGTCCCGAACGCATCGTTCTCCGGCGCAGGCGTGCCGATCGATCAAGTCAGGAGTTGAGGTAGCCATGACCGGACGTGTTGAGGGCAAAGTCGCTTTCGTCACCGGAGCGGCGCGGGGTCAGGGCCGCAGCCACGCGGTGCGGTTGGCCCAGGAGGGCGCCGACATCATCGCCATCGACATCTGCAAGCCGATCCGCGAAGGCGTGCTGGACACCGCGATCCCGGCATCGACACCCGAAGACCTCGCCGAGACCGCCGACCTGGTCAAGGGACACAACCGCAGGATCTTCACGGCCGAAGTCGACGTGCGCGACTATGCCGCACTCAAGGCGGCGGTGGACACCGGCGTCGAGCAACTCGGCCGGCTCGACATCATCGTGGCCAACGCCGGAATCGGCAACGGCGGCGAAACGTTGGACAAGACCAGCGAAGAAGACTGGACCGAGATGATCGACATCAACCTGGCCGGCGTGTGGAAAACCGTGAAAGCCGGTGTGCCGCATCTGATCGCGGGCGGCAACGGCGGTTCGATCATCCTGACCAGCTCGGTCGGCGGGCTCAAGGCCTACCCCCACACCGGCCACTATGTCGCGGCCAAGCACGGCGTCGTCGGGCTGATGCGCGCCTTCGGAGTTGAGCTGGGACAGCACATGATTCGCGTCAACTCCGTGCACCCGACCCACGTCAAGACGCCCATGCTGCACAACGACGGCACCTTCAAGATGTTCCGTCCCGACCTGGAAAACCCGGGTCCCGACGACATGGCGCCGATCTGTCAACTGTTCCACACGCTGCCGATCCCCTGGGTCGAGCCGATCGACATCAGCAACGCGGTGCTGTTCTTCGCCTCGGACGAGGCCCGCTACATCACCGGCGTGACCCTGCCCATCGATGCGGGTAGCTGCCTCAAGTAGCCGCTAGAAGGGGCTGCTGTTGGACTGCCATTCGGCCGATTCGGGTCGCGGCCCGTAGCGGCGGATGTAGTCCTCGTGCATCCGCGCCTGTTTTTGTCGATTGATCACGTCGACCAGGTTCGGATCCAGTCCATGAACGGCCAACCGGTGGCGGCGCCAGACCTTGTTCAGGGCAAGGGTTATCAGCAACGCCCAAATGTAGAGCGGCGCCGTCATCTCCGTGTGCACGTAGAGCGAGGCGGGCAGCAACCAAAACGGGGCAAGGACCAACAGGGGCGGTATGGCCCACCTGATCATGTGCCGGCGGATGGCTCCCTCCCCGGCCAGATCGCGCGCCACCCAGTCACGCATCGAGTCGGGCAGTCGCCGCCCGTAGGCATAGCCGATGCGCTGCCAGAGATTGGGTTTCGCGGCGGTCATGATGGCTCCTCGAGGTGAAGTCAGGATTGCAGTGCGCCGGCTGCCACGGCGGCGGCGTTGATTCGGGTAAGGACCTGATGCAGGTTCTCGAGCTCGGCCAGTTCCACCCCCAGGCGCGCCACCACGGCGGGCGGGATCTCGAGTGCCTTCTCCCGCAACGCGATTCCGCGCTGTGTGAGCGTCACATCGGTGGTGCGTTCGTCGGCCGGATTCTTGGCACGAGTGATCAGCCCCTGCCCCTCCAAGCGCTTGAGCATCGGCGACAGCGTCGCGGAATCCATCTGCAACGCCGCGGCGATCTGCTTGACCGACAACGGAAACCGGTCGGCCCCGGGCGTCTTGCGGTGATCCCACAGCGCCAGCATCACCAGATATTGCGGATGGGTCAGCCCGAGGGGCTCCAGCAGGGGCCGATACACCGCCAACACCGCCCGGTTGGTCGTCGCGAGCGCGAAGCACACCTGGTGTTCCAGGGCGAGCGGATCGATTTCGCGAGCGGTCGCAGCGGCCATAATTATATGGTGCCCTAATAGTTAGCAGGCTATCTACATGACGCCTCTCACACCGCCCACCGCCCGGGTAATACGCTCGGAATCTATGGACGATTTCGAGGGACGCGGGGCGGTAATCACCGGCGGTGCGAGCGGCATCGGGTTGGCCACCGCCACCGAATTCGCCCGGCGGGGCGCCCGCGTGGTGCTGTCTGATGTCGATCAGCCCGCGCTGGAACAGGCGGTGAACCGGCTGCGCGGCGAGGGGTTCGACGCAAACGGCGTGGTCTGCGACGTCCGGCACCTCGAGGAGATGGCGCACCTCGCGGAGGAGTCCTTCCGGTTGCTCGGCCAGGTCGATGTCCTGTTCAGCAATGCCGGCATCGTCGTCGCGGGGCCGATGGCCCAGACGAGCCACGACGACTGGCGCTGGGTGATCGACATCGACCTGTGGGGTTCGATCCATGCCGTCGAGGCGTTCGTGCCGAGGCTGCTCGATCAAGGCAAGGGTGGGCACATCGCATTCACCGCGTCCTTCGCCGGGCTGGTGCCCAACAACGGCCTGGGGACCTACGGCGTTGCCAAGTACGGCGTCGTCGGACTCGCCGAAACGCTCGCCCGCGAGCTCAAGCCCAACGGCATCGGGGTGTCGGTGCTGTGCCCGATGGTGGTGGAGACCAAGCTGGTCTCCAACTCCGAACGGATTCGCGGCGCGGACTATGGGCTGTCTGCATCACCCGAGGGGGCGTTCGGGACACTGCCGACGCAGGACGAGGCGGTCAGCGCGGACGACGTCGCGCGGTTGACGGCCAATGCGATCCTGGCCAACCGCCTCTACGTGCTGCCGCACGGGGCCGCCCGGGATTCGATCCGCCGCCGGTTCGAGCGCATCGACCGGACCTTCGACGAACAGGCCGCCGAGGGCTGGACGCACTAACTCGATGGTGGCGGCCCGCCGCACCCGGCTTCGCCGCACTTGCGACCGCCACTAGCTCGATGGCGGCGGCCCGCCGCACCCGGCTTCGCCGCACTTGCGACCGCCACTAGCTCGATGGTGGCGGCCCGCCGCGCCCGGCTTCGCCGCACTTGCGACCGCCACTAGCTCGATGGCGGCGGCCCCAATCGGTAGTCACCGGTCTGGGGGTCGTGGTACCAGCCGCTGGCAGCGTGGGTGCCGCCGTCGACGTGCAGCGTCTGCCCGGTCAGATAGACGGACATGTCGGAAGCCAGAAACACTGCAGCGGCGGCGATTTCGTCGACATGACCGGGGCGGCCCAGCGGCACGATGTCCGCCATGGCCGCCGCCGCACCGTCGCTGTTGAGCGCCGCCAGGCCCTCGGTGAGCGTGATGTCGGGCGCTATCGCGTTGACCCGGATGCCGTACGGCGCCAACTCCAGGGCCGCGGTCTTGGTGTAGTTGATCACCCCCGCTTTGGCCGCGGCGTAGGCGGCATAGCCCGGTGCGGCTCGGACGCCTTCGATCGACGTCACCGAGATGACGCTGCCGCCAACGCCCGCGGCAACCAGCCGCCGGGCAACTCGCTGGGTGCAGAGCAGCACGTGGCGCAGGTTCGCCTTATACAGTGCGTCCCAGCCGTTTTCGCTGGTGTCCAGCAGGGGCGAGGAGAACACCCCGCCGGCATTGTTCACCAGGATCGTCGGCGTGCCCAGCTCGGCGCTGGTGCGTTCCAGGGCGGCGTCGACCTGGTTGCCGTCTCGGACGTCGGTGAAGATTCCCAGGGCCCCGATGGCTTCGGACGCTTGCGCACAGGTCTGCGGGTCACGCTCCCAGATCGCCACCCGCGCACCGAATGCGGCCATGCCGGCGGCAATCCCGCGACCGATGCCCGCTCCCCCACCGGTCACCACGGCGACGCGGTCGGTGAGCAGGATGTTCGAGGGGTCGATCGTCATCGTCGATCAGCTCCGCGTGTGCATCGCCGGTGCACTGCCGATCACACCGTCGGCTTCCAGCTCGGCGATCTGCGAATCGGACAGGCCCAATCGGGACAGCAGTTCGTGATTGTGTTGCCCCAGCAACGGCGCATGCGCCGTGTGGAACTTGTGGGGACCGGTCGAGAACCTCATCGGCACGGTGCTGAGCCTAGCCGGGCCGTTGACGGGATGGTCGACAACTTCGAAGAAATCCCGGAAGGCCAACTGTTCCAGCTCGGGTTGCCGGTGCGGTTGCATGACCTTGGCCACCGGCACGCCCGCGTCCCACAGGGTTGTGACGATTTCGTCGCGGCTGCGGCGCTCGCACCAGGCGGCGAGCTGGCCGTCGATTCGGTCGTGGTGCAGGCGCCGGCCCGCCTGGGTCGAAAGCGCGGAATCGGTTGCCCAAGAAGGTGACCCGATCGCCCGGGCCAGACTGGCCCACTGCTCGTCGGTGACCACGGCGATGGCGACCCAGCTGTCGAGGCGGCCGAATTCGTCGATGTCGGCGCTCAGATAGAGGTTCTGCGGCGCGGCGGTCGGTCCCCGGTTGCCCGCGCGCGCCAGCAGCGCGCCGTACGCCGAGTACTCGATGACCTGCTCGGCGGCGATGCTGAGCGCGGCATCGACCATCGCCGCTTCGACGAACACGCCCTCGCCCGTGCGGCGCCGGTGCTCGAGCGCCAGCAGTATCGCGTTGAGTGCG
>NZ_LZMG01000429.1:0-1123 GCF_001673615.1 Mycobacterium sp. 1245499.0 | reverse complement strand
GGACTTGAGAAAACGCCCGCGGAACTCGGCAACCGGAACTTAGCAAAGATGGGCCGTGGGTGCCGGGATTGCCGGCTACGGGCCCCCACCCGGCTACGGGGCGCCGCCCCGGCCCGCGTTCAGCGTCGGTGACGCGTTCGGCTGGGCCTGGAACGCATTCACCAAAAACCCTGTGGCGCTGATCGTTTCGGCTCTCGTCTACGGGGTGCCTGGATACTCGGGAGGTTGGCTCATGTCCGTCCTTGCTGTCGGATTTCCAAGTGTGGCGAAGTTTCCTTGAGAAAACGCCCGCGGAACTCGGCAACCGGAACTTAGCAAAGATGGGCCGTGGGTGCCGGGATTGCCGGCTGCGTGCCTGGGCCGGCGCGGGCGTCGGCCGGTCGTGGTATGCCTGAAGCCGTGTCCGACGGTCTGTTTGACCTACCCGGCGCGTCGCAGCCGACCGATCACGGGCTGGGCGTGTCGGGCGGCGCCCCCCTGGCGGTGCGGATGCGTCCGGCATCGCTGGACGAGGTGGTCGGGCAGGACCATCTGCTGGCGCCCGGGTCCCCGCTGCGCCGCCTGGTCGAGGGTTCGGGCGTGGCATCGGCCATCCTGTACGGGCCCCCCGGCAGCGGCAAGACGACGCTGGCCGCGCTGATCTCGCAGGCGACCGGGCGCCGGTTCGAGGCGCTGTCGGCCCTGTCGGCCGGTGTCAAAGACGTTCGGGCGGTGATCGATAGCGCGCGCCGGGCGCTGCTGTCCGGCGAGCAGACGGTGCTGTTCATCGACGAGGTGCACCGGTTCTCCAAGACCCAGCAGGACGCGCTGCTGTCGGCCGTGGAGAACCGGGTGGTGCTGCTGGTCGCGGCGACCACCGAGAACCCCAGCTTCTCGGTGGTGGCGCCGCTGCTGTCCCGCTCGCTGATCCTGCAGTTGCGGCCGCTGAGCGCCGACGACATCCGCGCGGTGGTGCAGCGCGCGATCGACGACCCGCGCGGGCTGGGCGGTCAGATCGCCGTCGCCCCCGAGGCCGTCGACCTGCTGGTGCGGCTGGCCGCCGGCGACGCCCGGCGCGCGCTGACGGCGCTGGAGGTCGCCGCCGAAACTGTGCGGGCGGCCGAACCCGGTGGCGAGTTGACCG
>NZ_LZMG01000428.1:0-501 GCF_001673615.1 Mycobacterium sp. 1245499.0 | reverse complement strand
CCTGAGCCGGTGCTGGCAACATCTGCACCGGCTCTAGCGTCTCGGTGACGTCGTCGAGGCGACCGATCCGGGCCAGTCCCGCCCGGGCTACCACGATCGCGTCGAGATCACCACTGCTTACCCTGTTCAACCTGGTATCTAGGTTGCCTCGTAGGGGGCGGATTTCCAAACCGAGACCCAATGCTCTAAGCTGCGCGGCCCGCCGCGGCGAGGAGGTGCCCACCAGCGAACCGGCCGGCAACTCCGCGAGCACCAGCCCGTCGCGCGCTACCACCGCATCGCGCGGGTCGTTGCGCACCGGTATGGCCGCCAGAGCAAACCTCGGATCCTCGGCGGTGGGCAGGTCCTTGTGGGAGTGCACGGCGGCGTCGACACGGCCCTCTTCCATGGCCTCGCGCAGGGCGGTGGTGAACACACCGACCCCGAGGTCTTCGATGGGCGCCAACGACCGGTCCCCGGCGGTGGTGATGGTCACCAGCTCCGCCGGGTGTCCCAGCGCGA
>NZ_LZMG01000427.1:0-1643 GCF_001673615.1 Mycobacterium sp. 1245499.0 | reverse complement strand
CATCGCCGCTGCCCCGCAACGGTTCGCTGGTGCTGACCGGGGTCAGGCCGTGCCATCCGGCCGGGTCGGCGCCGGGCACGCCGGCTCGGGCCAGCCGGGCCAATTGTGTTGCCGCGCAGTCCCGGACGGCCTCGTCGACCGCCCCGCCGGGGGCGCACACCACGCCGCGCAGCCGCCCGACCAGCGCCGCCGCGGACAACACCCGCGGAGCCGAGACCGGTTGTAGCTCAGCGTTATCCGGTTCTCCGTCGGCCCACCGCGCGATTTCGGCGAAGAAGGTCGACGGCAGCGCGGCCTCGTGGCCGGCCCCGCCGGTGTCGCTGTCGACGGCCGTCACCAGCAACCGCCGGCGGGCCCGGCCCATCGCCGCGACCAGCAGCCTGCGCTCCTCGGCCAGCAGCGGTGCCCGCACCGACGCGTCCGCGCCGACCCCGTCCAGCACGTCCAGCAACCGCTGGGTATTCAGCACACCGCCACGCGGAACGGTATTGGGCCACAACCCTTCCTGCAGACCGGCGATCACCACGAAATCCCATTCGTGCCCCAGCGCGGCGTGCGCGCTGAGCACCTGGACCTGTTCGGCCGCGGCGAACGGCTCGGGAACGGCGCCCGGCAACGCCAGCGCGGCGATGTGCTCGACCAGACCGCGCAGCGATGCGCCCGAGGTGCGCGACACGTAGTCGTCGGTGACGTCGAACAGCGCGGTCACCGACTCGAGGTCCCGGGTGGCCTGGGCCGCGGCAGGCCCGCCGCGCTCGCTGACCGACAGCCAGCGGCGCTGCAGCCCGGACCGGTGCCAGGCGGCCCACAAGGTGTGGCGCGGGTCTTCACCGGCGCGGTGCGAGCGCGCGGCCGCGTCGAGCACCCCGCGGACCTTGCGCAGCGGGCCGAACTGCGGCCCCGGCGGCACGGCGCCGGCGGACAGCGCCTCGACCACCAGCTCGGCGAAGTCGCCCGCGGGGCGATCGGGGTTGGCGCGCTGCATCGTTCGGCGCAGCTGGCGCAGCGACACCGGATCGACCCGACCGATGGGGCCGGTCAGCAGCGCCAGCGCCTGCTGCCCGTCCAGCCCGTCGGCGGTGGCCAGCAGCACGGTGAGCAGGGCCCGCGCGGCCGGTTCCTCGGCCAACGGGCCGGGGATGGCGGGCGCGGCCACCGGCACCCCGGCGGCGGCCAAGGCGCGCGGCAGGCGCGCACCCGCCCGCGGCACCGACCGCACGATGACCGCCATCTGTGACCAGGGCACACCGTCGACCAGGTGTGCGCGCCGCAGCGCGTCGGCGATGGTCGCCGCCTCGGCGTGCGCCGACGCGGCCAGCCGCACCGTCACCGAGCCCTCCCCCGCCCCGGCGCCGTCGATCCGCCGACCGCCGCCGCCGGGTAGCCGGGCGGCGATACCGCTGACCGCGCGCGCCACGGCGGGCGTACAGCGATGCGACGTGGTCAGCATCACCGAGGGCGCGTCGCCGCCCAGCAGCCCGGCTGGTTCACCGCCCCGGAAGCCGAACACCGCCTGGTTGGGATCGCCGGCGATCAGCGCGAGCTCGGCGCCCGCGGCGAGCACCCGAACCAGCCGGGCCGCCTGCGGGTCCAGCTGTTGGGCGTCGTCGACCAACAAGACGCGGATCCGGCCGCGTTCGGCG
>NZ_LZMG01000426.1:0-3833 GCF_001673615.1 Mycobacterium sp. 1245499.0 | reverse complement strand
GCGCGCTGATGATGCCGTGCGTGACGGTGCTGCGCAGCCCCAGCGGCGCACCCGCGGCCAGCACCTCGTCGCCCACCCGCACCTTGTCGGAATCACCGAGGCGCGCCACCGACAGGTTGTCGACGTTGTCGACCTTCAGCACGGCCAGGTCGGTCTTGGGGTCGCGGCCCACCAGGTTCGCCGGCACCTCTTTGCCGTCGTTGAAGACCACGGTCGTCTTGAACTGGCTGGGGTTGTTCGCCGCCTCGGAGATGACGTGGTTGTTGGTGACGATGTAGCCGCGGCCGTCGATGACGACGCCGGAGCCCTGCATGCCTTCCTGGTCGCTCTTGGACTCGATGGTCACCACGGCGCCCGCCGTCGCGGCCGCAACCTTGGCGAACCGGCCGGCCGGGCCTTCGCCGTTGCCGCTGGTGGACAGCGTCACCTTCGAGGTGGTGAAGGCCTCGGCGACTTCGGCCGTCTTGCGGCCGATCACACCGCCGAGCACACCGATGACCAACGCGATCAGCAGCAGCACCAGCAACGCGAGGTAGGACACCTTGCCGCCGAACAACACGTCGCGCACGCCCAGTTTGCCGCCGTAACCCAGGGCGGTACCGGAGCGCGACGGCGGCACCGCCGGCGTGCCCAATGCGGCCGCGGCGCCCGGGTCTCGCCAGGGGTCGTCGAGCTCGTCGGGCCCCACACCGTCTTTCTCGGCGGCCAGCGCATTGGCGTCCACCGGGTGGCGCTGCAGCGAATCGGGGCTGCCGTCCGGCCGGTGGAACGCCTCTTGCAATACGGGGTCGGCCGGTCGGTCGCTGGGCCGGAAGTCGGCCTGGTCGCGGTACTTCTGCGGACGGACCCGTTCGGCCACGAACGACCCGCGCAGCCCCTCGGGACGACCGAACTCCCGGCGCGACGCGGGGTCGACCGGCGGACGCGAGATGGGGCGCGGCGCTAAGCGGTTGCCGCTGTCTTTTGCTTGGTCGTAGCCTTGGTCGGAGGTCACGTTGTCCCTTTTGGATCCTCTGCTTGAGCGCTCGAGACGGGCCTTTGCCGGGCGAAATACGCGGCACCGGCGTTGTCCGTGTCCACCCTAGTATCCATGGCCCGCCATCGGTCGGCATGAACGCGCGCGGGGGACGCCTCGAAGGGGCGGGGCGCCGATCGGCTACCGGCGCTTGCGCCGCTCCCGGCCGTCCCGATCGGCGAACCGGTCGGCGGCCATGGAGGAGTCGTCGGGCGACTCGTAGGGAATGTCGGCCAGCATGCCGAGCAGGGTGCTGGGGATGCGGATGGGGCGCGAATCGCGCAGCGCCGCGCGGGCCCGGCTCTGGTCCTCGACCTCGGCCGCGCACTGGGCGCACAACGACAGATGATGCGCGGCGCGCAGATGGGCGTTCATCCGCAGTTCGCCGTCGACGAACGCCGCGATCGCTTCGACGGACAGGTGCTCGGTGGAGCCGAACTGGCGGGGGGCGCCGATGGGCGCGTCGCTCTGGGAGGCGAACTGAGCGGGGAGCCAGGAGAACGCGCGGCGGAACACATGTCCACGATCGGGCATCACCAACTCCTCGCCACTCATTTCTTATTGCCGCCTTATGTCGAATGTAGCGCGACAGACCGCGCGATACCGAGGGTAAGGCCGCAAAGCCGCTGAATAGCTGCCCGAACGTTAGGCGGGCGACCGGTGATTACGCCGACTTGGCGCGCGCCACGTCGTGGTCGGGGTGCGCGGCCAGGTAATCCCGCAGCGCCTGGCGCCCGCGGTGAATGCGGCTGCGCACGGTGCCCAGTTTGACGCCCAACGTGGCGCCGATCTCCTCGTAAGACAGGCCCTCGATGTCACACAGCACGACGGCGGCGCGGAATTCCGGCGGCAGTGAATCGAGCGCGGCCTGCAGGTCCGGGCCCAGCCTGGAGTCGTGGTAGATCTGCTCGGGGTTGGGCTCATCGGCGGGCACCCGCTCGTAATCCTCGGGCAACGCCTCCATCCGGATGCGCGAGCGCCGGCGCACCATGTCGAGGAAGAGGTTGGTGGTGATGCGGTGCAGCCAGCCCTCGAACGTCCCGGGCTGGTAGTTCTGCACCGACCGGAAGACCCGGATGAAGGTCTCCTGGGTGAGGTCCTCGGCGTCGTGCTGGTTGCCCGAAAGCCGGTAAGCCAGCCGGTACACGCGGTCGGCGTGCTGGCGCACCAACTCGTCCCACGACGGCATGGCCGCCTTGTCCCCGGTCGCGTCGAACACCGCGGTGCCGTGCGGCGCGTCGGACGGCTCCACCCACCCGTCGGCGGGGAGCCCCTGCGCGTGCGACATGCTGGAGGGGCTGAGAAGCGTGGTGATGATCGAATCCTCCGAATCGGGCGTGCCAAGTAGTGACACTTCGTCACTGGCGGCAACAGGTAGTTCCCAGTCGGTATTCCCGGTCCAACGCCCTCCGCGATCCATAGGGCTACCGTCGCGTACCGGAGTATGTGCGGTATATGAACAGTCTGAGCTGAACCTGAGAAACCGTATCGTTACCTGCGCTGTGCAGGAGATATCCATCGCGCAGTGACCTTAAACGCATCGGCACAGTTGGGCGTGTCACCCCGATCGGACTCAGGCGCGCCTGCCGGAGCGCGCGGCGAAGTGGAATACGCTGCGGGCATGGACGGCACCGACGCAGAAGCCCCCGGCCAGACGGCGCCCAGTCGGGCCGATGCGCTCTTCGCGCACGCCGAAGCCTCGATATCGGAAGACGCGCTGTTGGCGGCCGCCCGCGAGCGGGCCGTGGACATCGGTGCGGGCGCGGTGACGCCGGCGGTCGGTGCCCTGCTGAGCCTGCTGACCAAGCTCAGTGGCGGCAAGGCCGTCGCCGAGGTGGGCACCGGCGCGGGCGTCAGCGGCCTGTGGTTGCTGTCCGGCATGAGCGACGACGGTGTGCTGACGACCATCGACCTCGAACCCGAATATCTGCGGCTGGCCAAGCAGGCGTTCACCGAAGCCGGCATCGGACCGTCGCGCACCCGGCTGATCGGCGGCCGCGCCCAGGAGGTACTCACCCGGCTCGCCGACGCGTCCTATGACCTGGTGTTCATCGACGCCGACCCGATCGATCAGCCGGACTACGTCGTCGAGGGTGTGCGGTTGCTGCGGCCCGGCGGCGTGATCGTGGTGCACCGCGCCGCGCTGGGCGGACGGGCCGGCGATCCGGCCGCCCGCGACGCCGAGGTGGTCGCCGTGCGGGAGGCGGCGCGCCTGATCGCCGAGGACGAGCGGCTCACCCCGGCGCTGGTGCCCCTCGGCGACGGCATCCTGGCCGCCGTTCGCGACTGAGTCGCCCCGGCCCATCGTTTTGCACCAGCCGCCTCCGTCGCCTTGAGCTCGGGCTTTCCGGGACCGTCCGCATCTTTATGAATTTTTGACGCGCGCCCTCCTTGACCGCGGGCTGAACATGCGTTTAGCGTACTGAACATGCGTTCAGCCGACCTGACGGCCGCCGCCCGGATCAGAGATGCGGCCATCGAGCAATTCGGCGAGCACGGGTTCGGCGTCGGCCTTCGCGCCATCGCCGAAGCGGCCGGCGTCAGCGCCGCGCTGGTCATTCACCACTTCGGCTCCAAGGAGGGCCTGCGCAAGGCGTGCGAGGACTACATCGCCGAGACGATCCGCGGCAACAAGTCCGAGGCGCTGCAATCCAACGACCCCGCCACGTGGTTCGCCCAGATGGCCGAGATCGAGGAGTACGCGCCGCTGATGGCTTACCTGGTGCGCAGCATGCAGACCGGCGGCGACTTGGCGAACATGTTGTGGCGCAGGATGATTGACAATGCCGAGGAATACATGGCAGAGGGCGTGCGCGCC
>NZ_LZMG01000425.1:0-2905 GCF_001673615.1 Mycobacterium sp. 1245499.0 | reverse complement strand
TCTGACTGAGCGCCTGCGGGTTTCGACCGGCGCACGCCCACTGATCTACAGCCGCCAGGAGTTACGGCCGCTGCCCGTGGGCACCGTCGTCGGGATCCCGTCGTCGGCGGCCTCAGTGGCGGGACTGGTCGACGAGGCCACGGTGGCCCGGGTCGAGGCCGAACCCAGCCACCCGCTGGCGTGGCGGGCGGGCAGCGACCCTGCGGTGGCCGACCTGGTGGGCGAGCGGTTCGGCGACCAGGTGGTGTCGCGGTCGGTGGATCCCCTGCTGAGCGGGGTGTATGCGGGCTCGTCGGCCACCATCGGGCTGCGCGCGGCGGCCCCGACGGTCGCCGCGGCCCTGGACCGCGGCGCGACCAGCCTGACCGACGCCGTCCGGCAGGCGCTGCCGCCGGCCACCGGCGCGCCGGTGTTCGGGGCGCTCGAGGGCGGCTACCAGGTGCTGATCGACGAGCTCGTGGCGCGCGGTCGCCCGCGCCGGGTGCGCGCCGCGGTCTCGCGGCTGGAGCCCGCCGCCGGCTGGGCGGTGGTCGACGACGCCGGCACTCGCTGGCCCGCCGACGCGGTGATCCTGGCCGTCCCGGCGGGGGAGTGTGCCCGCCTGCTGGCCGCGATCGCCCCCCGCAGCGCCGCCGCGGCCGGACGCATCACCAGCGCCTCGTCGGTGGTGATGGCGCTGGCCGTGCCCGGCGACACGGCGTTCCCGCAGTGTTCGGGCGTGCTGGTGGCGACCGGTGAGCGGCTGCGGGCCAAGGCCATCACGCTGTCGTCGCGCAAATGGGGGGTCCGCGGCGACGCGCAGCTGTTGCGGCTGTCGTTCGGGCGGTTCGGCGATCGCGTCGCGGCGGACACCCCCGACGACGAGCTGCTGAGCTGGGCGCTGGGCGACCTGGCCACCGTGTTCGGTCTGACCGTCGACCCCGTCGACGCCCGCATCCAGCGCTGGATCGACGCGATGCCGCAGTACGGCCCCGGCCACGCCGAGCTGGTCGCCGAGTTGCGCGCGGGGCTGCCCCCGACGCTGGCGGTGGCCGGCAGCTACCTGGACGGCATCGGCGTGCCGGCCTGCGTGGGCGCGGCCGGGCGCGCGGCGGAGCGGGTGATCGGGGCCATCGGAGGCTTCGACGCGCAAGTGGCACGATAGGTTTCATGGCCAAGCTCGACTACGACTCGCTCAATTCCCAGATCCGCTACCTGATGTTCTCGGTGTTCTCCGTCGAGCCGGGTGAGCTGGGCGACCAGCGCGGCGACGTCATCGATGAGGCGTCGACGTTCTTCAAGCAGCAGGAGGAGCGCGGCGTCGTGGTGCGCGGCCTCTACGACGTCGCGGGTCTGCGGGCCGACGCCGACTTCATGATCTGGACCCACGCCGAGCGCGTCGAGGCGCTGCAGGCCACCTACGCCGACTTCCGGCGCACGACGGCGCTCGGGCGGGTCAGCGCCCCGGTGTGGAGCAGCGTGGCGCTGCATCGGCCGGCCGAATTCAACAAGAGCCACATCCCGGCGTTTCTGGCCGGCGAGGAGCCCGGCGCCTACATCTGCGTGTATCCCTTTGTGCGGTCCTATGAGTGGTACCTGCTGCCCGACGACGAGCGCCGCCGCATGCTCGCCGAGCACGGCATGGCCGCGCGCGAGTACAAGGACGTGCGCGCCAACACCGTCCCGGCCTTCGCGCTCGGGGACTACGAGTGGATTTTGGCCTTCGAGGCTCCCGAACTGCACCGCATCGTCGACCTGATGCGCGAGCTGCGTGCCACCGACGCCCGCCGGCACACCCGCGAGGAGACGCCGTTTTTCACCGGCCCCCGGGTGCCCGTCGAGCAGCTGGTGAATGCGCTGCCATGACAACGCCTTTCGACCCCAACGACCCGACCCGCTTCGAGGAGATGTACCGCGACCAGCGGACGTCGCACGGCCTGCCGGCCGCCACACCGTGGGACATCGGCGGCCCGCAGCCGGTGGTCCAGCAGCTCGTCGCGCTCGGGGCGGTCAAGGGCGAGGTGCTCGACCCGGGGACCGGACCGGGCCACCACGCCATCTACTACGCGTCCAAGGGGTTTTCGGCGACCGGCATCGACGGCTCGGCGACCGCCATCGAGCGCGCCCGCGAGAACGCCCAAAAGGCCGGTGTGACGGTCAATTTCGAGCTGGCCGACGCCACCAAGCTGGACGGGTTCGACGGCCGGTTCGACACGGTGGTCGACTGCGCCTTCTACCACACCTTCAGCACCGAGCCCGAGCTGCGCAGTTCGTACGTGCGGGCGCTGCACCGCGCCACCAAGCCCGGTGCCCGGCTGTACATGTACGAGTTCGGCGAACACAACGTCAATGGCTTCAAGATGCTGCGGTCGTTGTCCGAGAACGACTTTCGTGACGTGCTTCCGGACGGCGGCTGGGAGATCACCTATCTGGGCACCACCACGTATCGGGTCAACGTCAGCGTCGAGTCCATCGAGGCGATGGCCCAACGCAACCCCGACATCGCCGATCAGGCCGAGAAGCTGCTGGAGCGCTTCCGGGTGATCGAGCCGTGGCTCGAGGGTCAACGGGCGCACGCCCCGTTCTGGGAAGTGCACGCCACCCGGGTGGACTGACGCCCGTCCGCGCCCTCCCCATGCCGCGAAACTTAACCTGCTGCGATCCTTTTCGGCGTGTCGTCGCAACTGGTTAAGTGTCGCGATATCCGCGACGGATGAGCGCACGGCGCACGCGGCCCACAACGTCGTCCGGCTTGTCGTCGGCGATCACCCGGACGACCATCCACCCCAGGTCATCGAGCTTGCGTAGCCGGCTCTGGTCACGCGCGTACTGCTTGCGGTTCGTGCGATGGTGATCGCCGACGACAAGCCGGACGACGTTGTGGGCCGCGTGCGCCGTGCGCTCATCCGTCGCGGATATCGCGACA
>NZ_LZMG01000424.1:0-11150 GCF_001673615.1 Mycobacterium sp. 1245499.0 | reverse complement strand
CCGTCGACGATGCTGATTTAACGAATTCGCCCTGATCATTCAGTCGGGCGAGGACTTCCTTGCTGGTGACACCGAGTTCCTTAGCCAACTCGTGTACGCGGGCCTTACCTGCCACTACATCTCCTGTCTATGAGGCGACAGTCGTGGGGCCGCGCCTCGGGAATTAGCTGTAACGCATAGGAATGCGAATCATCGGGACTTCACGGTGTGCTCATGTTCTTTGCTACCTGTTCTGTTGCCGGGTAGATCGGGCGCATTTAGAGACTCCCAGGAACTCTACGTGCTCGACCACCGCGGATGTATCCGGTGAACCGGTGATGCGCAGCGCTCTGGTGAAAGCCCGCCGCCGGATTGCCTGTTGCGCGCACTGCGGCCCGGGATGCAGCCATGCACCCCGCCCCGGCAGGCTCTTGCCTGTGTCAACGATCACGGCGAATTCGCCGTTCCCGGTCGGCACAGCCACCACTCGAAGCAACTCGACGGCCAGCTCTCGCTTCCGGCACCCGACGCACGTCCGTACGGGTCCACCCGCATGACGGTGCGACGTGATTTCGGGAGCCGAAAGTTCGCGCTGGATCACGGCTCAGTCTAGCGTCACCGGATCGAAGCTCAGAACCGCCCGAGCATGCGCCGGCGCGACCCGGCCGGCCCGCTAGCGGTCGCGGGCCATTCCGTGGGTGGCGCCGTGTTCGGACTGGCTCTCCGGATGCCCGCCCGCCCCGGCGGGCGAGTCGCCGCGGATGTCGATGCGCCACCCGGTGAGCCGGGCGGCCAGGCGCGCGTTCTGGCCTTCCTTGCCGATGGCTAAGGACAACTGGAAGTCGGGCACCACCACCCGGGCGGCGCGGGCGGCCTGGTCGATGATCGACACCGACACCACCTTCGCCGGCGACAGCGCATTGGCGACGAAGCGGGCGGGGTCCTCGTCGTAGTCGATGATGTCGATCTTCTCGCCGGAGAGCTCGCTCATCACGTTGCGGACCCGCTGCCCCATCGGACCGATGCAGGCGCCCTTGGCGTTCAGGCCGGGCAGGTTGGACTTCACCGCGATCTTGGACCGATGGCCGGCCTCTCGCGCCACCGCCACGATCTCGACGGACTCGTCGGCGATCTCGGGGACCTCCAGCGAGAACAACTTGCGGACCAGGTTGGGGTGGGTCCGCGACAGCGTGATCAGCGGCTCGCGGGCCCCGCGGGTCACCCCGATGACGTAGCACCGCACCCGGTTGCCGTGTTCGTAGCTTTCCCCGGGGACCTGCTCGGCCGCCGGGATCACGCCCTCGGAGGCCTTCGTCTCGGTGCCCATCCGGACCACCACCAGGCCACGCGCGTTGGCCCGGCTGTCGCGCTGGATGACGCCGGCGACGATCTCGCCCTCGCGGGTGGAGAACTCGCCGTAAGTCCGCTCGTTTTCGGCGTCCCGGAACCGCTGCAGCATGACCTGACGGGCGGTGGTGGCGGCGATGCGGCCGAAACCCTCGGGGGTGTCGTCCCATTCGCTGATGACGTTGTCGTCTTCGTCGGTCTCCCGGGCCATCACCTTCACGACACCGGTCTTGCGGTCGATCTCGATCCGCGCGTCGTTCTGGTGGCCTTCGGTGTGCCGGTAGGCGGTGAGCAGCGCCGATTTGATCGTCTCGAGCAGCTCGTTGACCGAGATGCCGCGGTCCACCTCGATGGCATGCAGCGCGGCCATGTCGATGTTCATAGGCGCCGCTCCTCCGTCCTTTGGGCCTGACCCGTGGTCGCCAGTTCCAGCTCCGCTTGGTTAGGGGGCGAAAACTCCACTTGGACAACAGCTTTGACGATGTCGGCGAGGGGGATCTGGCGCACCGCCAGATCCCGGCCCGCGCGCACCACCAGTGCGACCGCGCCATCGCCCGTCTCGCCGACCCGGCCGGTCAGCGTCGATCCGTCCGACAGGACGACGTCGACCTTGCGGCCGCGCGCCCGGCGGAAGTGCTTCGCGCTGGTCAGCGGGCGGTCCACGCCGGGCGAGGAGACCTCGAGCACGTACTGGTCGCCGATGGTGTCCAGGCCGTCGAGCAGTGCCGATGCCGAGCGGGACAACGTGGCCGCCGTGTCCAGATCGAGGCCGTTGTCGCCGTCGGCGATCACCATGATTCGCGGGGGGCGGGTCCGGGCGTCGATGACCACGTCTTCGATCTCGAATCCGGCGCGCGCAAACTCTCCACCGAGTAGCTCGATCACCTGCGTCTGCGACGGTAGCCCGGTGGTCACGGCGAGCTCCTCATCTTGAGTTGTCCGGTCATCTGGCGGATGTCGGCGCCCCGATGGCTTCGCAGGCGGCTTCCGGTGTCCCGGCGGAGGAACGCCCGTTGCTGACCGTTGCTGTCGGCGGCCGCCCTCTGCGAGAACCAGCTATCCACGATACGCCAGGAATCGCGGTTGACGGCGTGATCGCGTCCTGGCATCTTGCCCGGCTGCGCGCCGATGGCAGGATGTCTTTGTGCCTAGCGCAGTTCCGTTCGTCAACAGGCGAGATGTGCTCGCCGGTGGTGCGGCTTTGGCTGCGCTCGGGGCGGTGGTGTCCGCCTGCGGCAAGTCCGCGCCCAAACCGCCGCCGGTCGAGCAATTGCTGGGGCCGCTGGATCAGGCCCGGCACGACAGCGCGCTGGCGGGTGCCGCCGCAGCGGCCATCGGGAACCCGCCTCAGGTCGCCGCCGCGTTGACCGTGGTGGCGAGCCAGCGCGCCGCGCATGCCCGCGCGCTGTCCGCGGAGATCTCGCGCGCGGCCGGCAAGCTCGCCACCTCCCCCACGAGCGAGACGCCCAACCCGGGCCAGGCCCAGCCGGCCGGCCCGCCACCGCCTCCGCCGCCGGTGTCCGACGTCATCAACGCGCTGCGGGCCTCGGCCGACAGCGCCACCCGCCTGGTGGGCACCGAGTCGGGCTATCGGGCCGGGTTGCTGGCCTCGATCGCCGCCTCCTGCACTGCCTCGTACACGGTCGCGCTCGTGCCCGGGGGGCCGTCGATATGACCTCCGGCAAGGATGCCGACAACACGGCGCTGTGCGACGCGCTGGCCATCGAGCACTCGACGATCTACGGCTACGGCATCGTCTCGGCGCTGTCCCCGCCCAGCGTGAACGACATGGTCGTAGAGGCCCTCGCGCAGCACCGCCAGCGCCGTGACGACGTCATCGCGATGCTCAATGCCCGCAAGGTGACCGTTCCCGTCGCCGCGGCGGGCTACCAGCTGCCGCTGGTGGTCGGCGGCCCGGCCGACGCCGCGCGCCTGGCCGCGCGGATGGAGAACGACGGCGCGGGGGCGTGGCGCGTCGTCGCCGAGCACGCCGAGAGCGGCGCCGACCGCGCGTTCGCCGCGACGGCCCTGGTGCAGAGCGCGGTCATGGGCGCCCGGTGGAGCCGCGTGCTAGGCGCCTGGCCCATCACGACGAGCTTCCCCGGGGGCAACGACTAACCGCTGTTCGGCGAGCAGGCCGCCGCGATGTCGGCGGCCAGTGACGGCCCGGTGGCCAGTTCGCGGGTTTCGCCGCCGAAGCGGTCGCGCAGCTCCACCACCCCGTCCGCCCAGCCCCGGCCCACCACGACGATCCAGGGGACGCCGAGCAGTTCGGCGTCCTTGAACTTCACGCCGGGTGAGGCCTGGCGGTCGTCGAGCAGCACTTCGACGCCCAACCGGTCCAGCTCGTCGGCCAGGTTGGTGGCGCCGGTACGCGCCTCCGCGTCCTTGTTGGCGATCACCAGATGCACGTCGAACGGGGCGACCGCCGACGGCCAGCGCAGGCCCAGTTCGTCGTGGTGCTGCTCGGCGATGACGGCCACCATCCGTGACACCCCGAGCCCGTAGGAGCCCATGGTCAGCCGGACCGGCTTGCCGTCCTCACCGAGCACGTCGGCGGTGAAGGCGTCGGTGTATTTGCGGCCGAGCTGGAAGATGTGCGCCACCTCGATGCCACGCGCCGAGACCAGCGGACCCGCTCCGTCCGGTGAGGGGTCGCCGTCGCGCACCTCGGCGGCCTCGATGGTGCCGTCGGCGGTGAAGTCCCGGCCGGCGACCAGCCCGACGACGTGCCGCCCGGGCGCGTCGGCCCCGGTGATCCAGCTGGTGCCGTCCACCACCCGCGGGTCGACCAGGTAGCGAACACCGTTGTCCTGCAAGCCTTTCGGGCCGATGTATCCCTTCACCAGAAAGGGATACTTGGCGAAGTCGGCGTCGTCGAGCAACGCGTATTCGGCCGGTTCCAGCGCCGCGCCCAGCCGTTTGTCGTCGACCTCGCGGTCACCCGGCACCCCGATGGCCAGCAGCTCCCACTCCCCGCCGGGCTGACGCACCTTGAGCAGCACGTTCTTCAACGTGTCGGCCGCGGTGACGGCGCGGCCCAGGTCCGCCCGGTTGGCCCAGTCCACCAGCGTGGCGATGGTCGGGGTGTCGCCCGTGTCGTGCACCACCGCCTCGGGCAGCCCGTCGATCGGCTGCGCCTCCGGGCGCGCGGTGATGACGGCCTCGACGTTGGCCGCGTAGCCGGATTCCAGGCACCGCACGAAGGTGTCCTCCCCGACGGCGCTTTCGGCCAGAAACTCCTCCGACGCGCTGCCGCCCATGGCCCCCGATACCGCGGAGACGATGACGTAGCGCACCTGAAGGCGCGCGAAGATGCGCTGATAGGCCTCCCGGTGCGCGTGATAGGCGGCCTTGAGTCCGGCGTCGTCGATGTCGAACGAATAGGAGTCCTTCATCACGAACTCCCGGACCCGCAGGATGCCGGCCCGCGGCCGCGCCTCGTCGCGATACTTGTTCTGGATCTGATAGAGCAGGACCGGAAAGTCTTTGTAGGAGCTGTATTCACCTTTGACGGTCAGGGTGAACAGCTCTTCGTGGGTGGGGCCCAGCAGGAAGTCATTGCCGCGGCGATCCTGCAGCCGAAACACCGAGTCGCCGTACTCCGTCCACCGGTTCGTCGTCTCGTACGGCGCGCGTGGCAGCAGCGCGGGAAACAGTATCTCTTGTCCGCCAATGGCATTCATCTCGTCACGGACGATGCGCTCGATGCGGCGCAGCACCCGTAATCCGAGCGGCAACCAGCTGTACAGGCCGGGCGCGACGGGCCGGATGTAGCCGGCCCGGATCAGCAGCTTGTGGCTGGCGACTTCGGCGTCGGCGGGATCGTCGCGCAAGGTGCGCAAAAACAACTGGGACATCCGGGTGATCACAGCGGGCTAGCCTAGCGGGGATCACAAGCGCGGCGAAGCCGGGCGCAGTGGGTCACGGCCATTGGGCCTAGCGGTGATCACAAGCGCGGCGAAGCCGGGCGCAGTGGGTCACCGCCATCGGGCCTAGCGGTGACTGCGAACCCGCCTGCGGTGAGCTACAGCTCCCCGGCGTCCATCGCTTCCTTGACCTCTTGCGCGTGCGCAACCTGGTCGGGGGTGTAGCCGATCAACAGTGCCGCGCCGCCGACGATGACGGCCACCCCGGCCAGCCAGAGCAGCCCGTAGGTGTAGCCGTTGTCCAGCGCGGCCAACTGCGCATCGTTCATGAACTTGACCGGGCCGGTGGTGCCGCCCATATACAGCGTCCGCGAGGTGATCACCGCCTGCACGACGGCCAGCACCAGCGGCCCACCCAGGCTCTGCAGCATCAGCGTGACGGCCGATACCGGTCCGATCTGATCGAAGCCCACACCGGCGATGGCCGACAGCGTGAGGGGAACGACGGCCATGCCGATGCCGATGCCGCCGACCACGATGGGCAGCACCAGGTTGGGGAAGTAAGCAGCCCCGCGGTGCATGAACGCCCAGCCGAACAACATCGCCCAGAACAGCAGGATCCCGCCGCCGATGGTCAGCACCCGCGGGGAGAACCGGGACACCAGCTGCGAGGAGACGCCGAGGCCGATGCCCATCGCGATGACGAACGGGATGAAGCCGACGCCCGCGCGCAGCGCGCTGTAACCGAGGATGTCCTGGACGTACAGGCCGATGCACACGGTCAGGCTGAACATCAGCCCGCCGGCCAGGAAGATGGCGGTGAAGGTGACCAGCCGGTTGCGATCACGGAACAGGCCGAACGGAACGACGGGGTTCTCGGCGGTGCGCTCCACGATGACGAAGGCCAGCGCGGCACCCAGCGCCACCACGCCCGAGCCGATGGTGGTGATCGACATCCAGCCCTTTTCCGGCCCCATCGAAAAGGCGAATACGGCCGCGGTGCAGGCCAAGGTGGCCAGTATGGCCCCGGTGGCGTCGAGCTTCATCCGCTCGCGGTTGGTCTCCCGCAGTGCGGTGCGGGCCAGGTACATCATCACCAAGCCGATCGGCACGTTCACCAGGAACGCCAGCCGCCAGGACACCTCGGTAAGCGCCCCGCCGACGACCAGGCCCATCACCGAGCCGACCGCCGTCATCGCGGCGAACACCGCGGTCGCGAAGTTACGGGCCGGCCCCTTGGGGAAGGTGGTGGCCACCAGCGCCAGGCCGGTCGGTGAGGCGATGGCGGAACCGACGCCCTGCGACAGTCGCGCGATGACCATGGTCGCCTCGTCCCAGGCGACCGCGCACAGCACGGAGGAGATGGTGAACAGCGCGACACCGACGATGAAGGTTCGCTTGCGCCCGATGGTGTCGCCGAGACGACCGCCGAGCAGCATCAGCCCGCCGAACGTCAGCACGTAGGCGGTGATCACCCAGCTGCGGCCGGCGTCGGACAGGCTCAGCTCGTTTTGGATCTTGGGGAGCGCGACGATGGCGACGGTGCTGTCCATGGTCGCGAGGAGTTGCATGCCGCCGATGGCGATGACGGCCGCGATGAAGCGCCGCGAGGGCAGCCACGCCGGATAATACTTGCTGATGCGCGTTGAGGCGGTCTCCGCCGGGGCTTTCGCGGTGGTCTCCGCCGCGCGCACCGGGGCCGGACGATCGGGGCGCGCCGAGGCAAGATTCTGCACCGCGCGCTCTGCATCGTTGAGAGCCGTCATAAAGGGTTACCTTACAGTAATCTTAAGAACCGTTTAAAGCCCGAAAGCCGCCACAGCGCCGATCACGATGATCGCCGGAGGTCGGATACCGTCGGCGCGGATCTTTTCGGGCGTGTCGGCGAGGGTAGCCCGCAAAGTGTGTTGAGCGGCGGTCGTTCCATGCTGAACGACCAACACCGGAGTATCCGCAGGTCGGCCGCCTTTGAGGAGCGCCTCGGCGAAAAGTTCGATGCGCTCGACGGCCATCAGCAAAACAATGGTGCCGGACATTGCGGCCAGCGCATCCCAATTCACTAACGATTCGGGATGACCGGGTGGGAGATGCCCGCTGACCACCACGAACTCGTGATTTATCGCCCGATGAGTGACCGGGACGCCCGCTAAAGCGGGCACTCCTATGGCGCTCGTCACACCCGGCACCACGGTCACCGAAATCCCGGCCTCGGCGCACGCCAGCACCTCTTCGTAGCCGCGGGCGAACACGAAGGGGTCCCCGCCCTTCAGGCGAACTACGAAGCTGCCGGCGCGGGCGCGCTCGATCATCACGTCGTTGATCGCATCCTGGGCCATCGCCCGCCCATACGGGATCTTGGCGGCGTCGATGACTTCGACGTGCGGGGGCAGTTCCGCGAGCAGTTCCGGTGGCGCCAGCCGGTCGGCGACCACGACGTCGGCCTGGGCCAGCAGGCGGCGGCCGCGCACGGTGATGAGTTCGGGGTCGCCGGGCCCGCCGCCGACCAGCGCGACGCCGCCCTTGACGACGTCGGAGCCCACCGGGCTCTCGGGCGTGATGAGCCCGGTCTGCAGCGCCTCGCGGATGGCCGAGCGGATCGCCGCCGACCGGCGGTGCTCGCCCCCGGCCAGCACGCCGACCGACAGCCCCGCGTAGTCGAAAGATGCTGGGGTGACGGCGGTCCCCTCAACGGCGACGTCGGCGCGAACGCAGAAGATGCGGCGCCGTTCGGCCTCGGCGACCACGGCCTCGTTCACGCGCGGGTCGTCGGTGGCCGCGATCGCATACCAGGCTCCGTCGAGGTCGCCGTCGCGGTATTCGCGCAGTGCCAGTGTGATTCCCGTCATCGCCTCGACCGATCGGGTGGCGCTGCGGGAGATGACGTGGACGTCGGCGCCGCTGGAGATGAGCAAGGGTAACCGGCGCTGGGCAACGGTGCCGCCGCCGACCACGACGACCTTCTTGCCGGTCAGCCGCAGCCCAACAAGGTAGGCGCTCTCGGTCACCCGGCAAGCCTAGTGGCGATCGCTAGCGCGGCGGAGCCGGGCGCCGCGGGTCGCCACCATCGATCTAGTGGCGATCGCTAGCGCGGCGAAGCCGGGCGCCGCGGGTCGCCACCATCGATCTAGTGGCGATCGCCAGCGCGGCGAAGCCGGGAGTCAGCGTGTGCCACGAAGCGCGCCACCGCCTCCGGCGCGGCCGCCGGGTGGGTGTGCAGATAAGACGCATGCACCCCGGCGTGCACGGCGCCGTCACGCACGGCGGCGCTCCCCTGGGCGGCTCCGTCGACCCGGTACATCCAGGCCGGCTGATAATTGCCGGTGAATGTGACTGTGGTGCGGTGAAATTCGTGCCCTACCGCCCGCTGGCCCGCGGCGTGCAACGACGAATCCGCCACGGCGACGGCATCGCGATACGCCAAGGTCAGCTGCGACGTGAATTGCGCCCGCCCGGCCAGCACATCACACATCGGATGGCCGTCGAGGTCGGAGACCAGGTAAATCAGCCCCGCGCACTCTGCGTGTATCGGCGCCCCCGCGGCGGCCAGCTCCTTGATCTGCCGGCGGACGACGTCGTTGGCCGAGAGCTCCGCGGTGAACTGTTCGGGAAAACCGCCGGGCAGCAACACCGCATCGGCGCCGTTGGGCAACGCGTCGACGAGCGGATCGAATTCGACCACTTCGGCGCCGGCGGCGGCCAGCAGTTCCCGGTGTTCTGCGTAGCCGAAACTGAATGCCTTGCCCGCCGCCATGGCGACAGTGGCACGCCCGGCGGGCGTCTCCCCGACCACCGCCGCCGGATCCCAGGGCGGTTGCGCGACCCGGCTTGCGGCGGCGGCAACGACCGCCGCCAGGTCGACGTGGCGCGCGACCAAATCGGTCATCGCCTCCACCGCCAGCCGCGCCCGCTGCCCGTACTCCACCGCGGTGACAAGTCCCAAATACCTTGTGGGCAGCTCCAATTCGGCCACCCGAGGAATGGCGCCGAGCACCGGGACGCCGGCGTGCTCGCAGGCCTGCCGCAACACCTGCTCGTGCCGGGCCGATCCGACCCGGTTCAGGATCATTCCGGCCACGCGGGTACCGGTGTCAAAGGTGGAAAAGCCATGCAGCAGCGCGGCGACGCTCTGGCTCTGCCCGCGCGCATCGACGACCAGAACGACGGGCGCACCCAGCAGGCCTGCCACGTGGGCCGTCGAGCCCGCCGCGGGAGTGGTTGCAGCGGGCCCGATCCGGCCGTCGAACAGCCCCATCACCCCTTCGACCACGGCGATGTCCGCGCCACGCGCGCCGTGGGCGTACAGCGGGCCGATCAGACCCTCCCCCACCAGCACCGGGTCGAGGTTGCGGCCGGGGCGGCCGGCGGCGAGGCCGTGATAGCCGGGATCGATGAAGTCCGGGCCCACCTTGAACGGCGCCACCGCGTGGCCCGCCTGCCGCAAGGCACCGATCAAACCCGTTGCCAGCGTGGTCTTTCCGCTGCCCGAGGCTGGGGCGGCGATGACCACCGCGGGAACACTCACCACTCGATGCCCTTCTGCCCCTTGCGTCCTACGTCCATCGGATGCTTGACCTTCGCCATCTCGGTCACCAGGTCGGCCGCGTCGATCAGGCTTTGCGGTGCGTCACGTCCGGTGACGACCACGTGCTGATGACCGGGTCGCGCCGCCAGCGCCCGCACCACCTCGTCGACGTCCACCCAACCCCACTTCAGCGGATAGGTGAACTCGTCCAGCACGTAGAAGTCGTGGCGCTGATCGACCAGCCGGCGCGCGATCTCCGCCCAGCCGTCGGCCGCGGCCGCCGCGTGATCGACGTCGCTGCCCGCCTTGCGGGTCCAGGACCAGCCCGCGCCCATCTTGTGCCATTCCACACGACCACCGATCCCGTGCTGGTCGTGCAGTTGGCCCAGCTGACCGAAGACCGCCTCCTCGCCCACCTTCCACTTGGCGCTTTTGACGAACTGAAACACCGCGACCGACAGGCCGGCGTTCCAGGCCCGCAACGCCATTCCGAATGCGGCCGTGGACTTTCCCTTGCCGGCGCCGGTGTGCACCGCCAGCACGGGCGTGTGGCGCCGCGCCCGCGTGGTCAGGCCGTCATCGGGAACCTGCAATGGAACACCCTGTGGCATAAGCGCTTAACCCTTTCGCTCAGGCCGCGTCGCGCACCGCGCGCGTCAGGGAATCGGCGTGCAGCTGCTCCAGCCGGATCGCCGGCGCGCCCAGCTGGCGGGCCAGTTGCCCGGCCAGGCCCAGCCGCACAAAGGACGTCTCGCAGTCGACCACCACGGCGGCCACGCCCTCGGCGACCAGCCTCGCCGCCGCGATCCGGGTGCGGCCCAACGGATCCGGCCCGGCGGTGGCCCGGCCGTCGGTCAGCACCACCACCAGGGGACGCCGCGCCCGGTCGCGGGCCTTCTCCCGCACGATGAGCTCGCGCGCGGCCAGCAGGCCCTCGGCCAGCGGGGTCTTGCCGCCGGTGTCGAACCGCGCCAGTCGCCGCCCGGCGATGTGCGCCGACGAGGTCGGCGGCAACAGCAGCCGCGCCTCCTGGTGGCGGAACGTGATCACGGCGACCTTGTCGCGCCGCTGATACGCGTCGCGCAGCAGCGACAGCGTGGCGCCGCCGACCGCGGCCATGCGATCGCGGGCGGCCATCGAACCCGACGCGTCCACGACGAAGATCACCAGATTGCCTTCGCGGCCCTCGCGCACGGCGCGGCGCAGATCGTCGGGCTGGGGCCGCAACGGCCCGGCACCGGCGCGCTCGGCGGCGGACAGGAGGGTGGCGAACAGGTGCAGTCCGTGGCCGCCGCAGCTCGCGTCATCGGCGTCGGTGGCGGCGATGACGCTGCCGCTGGCGTTGCGGGCCCGGGACCGCCGCCCGGGCGCGCCCTCGCCGACACCGGGAACCCGCAGCGCGCGGGTGGGAAAGGTTTTCGACGGCGGCGCAC
>NZ_LZMG01000423.1:0-6368 GCF_001673615.1 Mycobacterium sp. 1245499.0 | reverse complement strand
GGGGGCGTGGTGCCCGAGGAGATGATCGCCACCATGGCGCCGGGCGGGATCGTGTTCGCGCTGTCCAACCCCGACCCCGAGATCCACCCGCAGATCGCGGCCAAGTACGCCTCGGTGGTGGCCACCGGCCGCAGCGATTTCCCGAATCAGATCAACAACGTGCTGGCCTTCCCCGGGGTGTTCCGCGGTGCGCTGGAGGCCGGTGCCCGGCGGATCACCGAAAAGATGATGGTCGCCGCGGCCGAGGCGATCTTCTCCGTCGTCAGCGACGACCTGGCGCTCGACCGCATCGTTCCCAGCCCGCTGGACACGCGGGTCGGGGAAGCGGTCGCCTCCGCGGTGGCGCTGGCCACGGAAGCCTCAGACACGACCGTCGCCGGGGGGTGAGAATCGGCAGGCTGGCCGTGCCGCTGCTCGCCGCCGTGGTGGCTGTGGCCGGTTGCGCAACCGACACCGGTGACCGCCGGGCCCGTGCCGAGGTGGTGGTCGGTTCCCGCCCGGACGCCGACTCGGCGCTGCTGGCCGGCGTCTACGTCGCCGCCTTGCGGTCATACGGATTCGGTGCGCGGTTCCAGGCGACCACCGACCCGAAGGCCCAATTGGATTCGGGCGCAGTCACCGTCGTGCCCGCCTTCACCGGCCGCGTGTTGCAGGCGTTGCAGCCCGGCGCGACGGCAATGTCGGACAAAGACGTCTACCGCGCGATGATCGCCGCGCTGCCCGAGGGTGTCGTGGCGGGGGACTACACGACGGCCGCGGAGGACAAGCCCGTGTTGCTGGTGAGCCAGCCGACGGCCAAGTCCTGGGGCGGCAGCGAGGTCAGCGCGGACCTGAGCACGCTGCCCCGGCACTGCGACGACCTCGTCGTCGGCGCTGTCGACGGGCAGCCGGAACCGTCGGCGATCGGCGCCTGCCGGCTCGCCGCCCCGCGCGAATACCCGGACAAGGCAACGATGTTCGCCGCGATCAGGTCCGGCCAGCTGACCGCCGGGTGGACCACCACGGCCGACCCGGGCGTGCCCGGCGACCTGGTCGCGCTGGCCGACGGCAAGCCCGCGCTGATCCGCGCGGAGAACGTGGTGCCGCTGTATCGGCGCAACGCGTTGAGCGAACGGCAGTTGCTGGCGATCAACGAGGTGGCCGGCGTGCTGGACACCGCCGCCCTGGTCGAGATGCGCCGCCAGGTGCGCGTGGGTGCCGACCCGCAGGCGGTGGCGGGAGGCTGGCTGGCCGAGCATCCGCTCGGCCGCTGACGATTAGCGCTTCGGCAGCAAACGGTGCACTACCTGTTGAAATCGGCCCATGATCGGCCCACCGAGCAGGAGTTCTGGTCTTGAACCCGTCAGTCGCACGACCAGGTCCATCGCTTTGACGTCCGGGCCCACCAGCACCCTGGGCTTGTTCTTGCGCACGCCATCGAGGATGACTTGAGCGGCCCGCTGCGGGGTGGTCTTGGCCTGCTGCTCCTCGAACAGACTAGCCAACTCCGCATGGTCGACCCCTTCGACGGCGGCCGCGTTGCGGGCGAACGCGGTTTTGACGCCGCCCGGATGCACCGTCGTCACCCGCACCGGGTGACCGGCCCGCACCATCTCCTGCTGCAGCGCCTCGCTGAATCCCCGCACGGCGAACTTGGCCGAGACGTAGGCCGCCTGGCCGGGCGCGGAGAACAGGCCCAGCGCGCTGGAGATGTTGATGACGTGTCCGTCGCCGGAAGCGATCAGGTGCGGGAGGAACGCCTTGGTGCCGTTGACGACGCCCCAGTAGTCGACGTCGATCACCCGCTCGATGTCCTTGAACCGGCTGTCCTCGATGGAGCCGATAAACGTGATGCCGGCGTTGTTAAAGATCTGGTTGACCTGGCCGAAGTGCTCGGCGACGGCGTCGGCGTAGGCCAGGAAGGCCTCGCGGCCGGTCACATCGAGCCGGTCCGACTTGAACGCCGTGCCGATCGCCGTCAGCTGTTCGGCGGTCTGGGCCAGCCCCTCGGTGTCGACGTCGCTGATCGCCACCTTGGCACCGGCCCGGCCCAGCTCGACCGCCAACGCCTGGCCGATACCGGAACCCGCTCCGGTGACCACGGCGACCTTGCCGGCGAACCTATCCATGCAAACTCCCTCGACCAGGGTTAACCGCTTGACGCTAATCGTTACCAGCGATGCTGACTACAGCAGGGCGAAACGGTGAATCGGCGACCCTCGACACTGAGAGATCGATCACTGCTTGGGCAGCAACCGGCCCATCACCGGGCCGAAGAGCTGCTGGTAGTACGGGCCCGCCAGCCGCACCATCACGTCCAGGAGTTTGGCGTCAGTGCCGACCAGCACCCGGGCCTTCTTCTTGCGGACCGCGTCCAGGATGATCTGGGCGGCGCGCTGCGGGCTGGTCCTGGCGAGCCGCTTGTCGAACAGCTTCGCGAGCTGCTCGGGGTCGAGCCCCTCGGCGGCCGTCGCGTTGCGCGCGATCGCGGTCTTGATGCCACCCGGGTGCACCGTGGTGACCGCCACCGGGTGGCCGGCCGCGACCATCTCCTGCCGCAGCGCCTCGGTGAAGCCCCGCACGGCGAACTTGGCCGAGTTGTAGGCCGCCTGCCCGGGCACCGAGAAGAGCCCGAACACGCTGGACACGTTGATGACGTGGCCGTCGCCAGAGGCGATCAGGTGCGGGAGGAACGCCTTGGTGCCGTTGACGACGCCCCAGAAGTCGACGTCCATCACCCGTTCGATGTCCTTGAACTGGCTGACCTCCACGTCGCCGGTGAAGGCGATGCCGGCGTTGTTGTAGATCTGGTTGACCTTGCCGAAGTGCTCCTTGACGCCGTCGGCGTAGGCCAGGAAGGCCTCGCGCTCGGTCACGTCGAGCCGATCCGACTTGAACGACGCGCCGATCGCCTTCAGCTGCTCCTCGGTCTGGCCCAGGCCGTCGAGGTCGACGTCGCTGATCGCCACTTTGGCGCCCGAGCGGGCCAGCTCCAGGGCCAGCGCCTGCCCGATACCCGAACCCGCGCCCGTCACCACCGCGACCTTGCCGGCGAACCCTTGCATGAGCACCCTTCCTTCTTTGGCACGTTTGCGTCGAGGCTAGCCGGTACCAGCGGTCCCTGATACCTGCGGGTCACCGAAGCCCGTCAGGCGAAGGCCGTGTCGAGGATCTCCTGCTGCTCGACGGCGTGCACCTTCGACGACCCCGACGACGGCGCCGACATCGCCCGGCGCGAGATGCGCTTGAGGCCGGTCAGCTTGTCGGGCAGCAGCTCGGGCAGCTCCAGCCCGAAACGCGGCCAGGCGCCCTGGTTGGCCGGCTCCTCCTGGACCCAGAAGTATTGCTGCACGTTGGGGTAGCGGTCCAGCGTTTCATTCAGCCGGCGCTTCGGCAGCGGAGCGAGTTGCTCGATCCGCACGATCGCCACGTCGTCGCGGTTGTCCTTGGCCTTGCGGGCCACCAGCTCGTAATAGAGCTTGCCGCTGGTCAGCAGGACCCGGGTGACTTTGCCGCGGTCACCGATGCCATCCTCGTAGGTCGGCTCTTCGAGCACCGAGCGGAACTTGATCTCGGTGAAGTCTCGGACGTCGCTGACCGCCGCCTTGTTGCGCAGCATCGACTTCGGGGTGAACACGATCAGCGGACGCTGCACGCCGTCGAGGGCGTGCCGGCGCAACAGGTGGAAGTAGTTGGACGGCGTCGAGGGCACCGCGATCGTCATCGACCCCTCCGCCCACAGCTGCAGGAAGCGCTCGATGCGCCCCGAGGTGTGGTCGGGACCCTGACCCTCGTGGCCGTGCGGCAGCAGCAGCACGACGTTGGACAGCTGGCCCCACTTGGCCTCGCCGGAGCTGATGAACTCGTCGATGATCGACTGCGCGCCGTTGACGAAGTCGCCGAACTGCGCCTCCCACAACACCAGGGCGTCAGGGTTGCCCACCGTGTAGCCGTACTCGAAGCCCACGGCGGCGTACTCCGACAACGGCGAGTCGTAGACCAGGAACTTGCCGCCGGTCGGGGTGCCGTCGGCGTTGGTCGCCAGCAGCTTGAGCGGCGTGAACTCGGCGCCGGTGTTGCGGTCGAAGATCACCGAGTGCCGCTGGGAGAAGGTGCCGCGGCGGGTGTCCTGCCCGGAGAGCCGCACCAGCTTGCCCTCGGCCACCAGCGAGCCCAGCGCCAGCAGTTCGCCGAAGGCCCAGTCGATCTTGCCCTCGTAGGCCATCTCGCGCCGCTTCTCCAGCACCGGCTGCACCCGCGGGTGTGCGGTGAAGCCGTCGGGCAGGGCCAGGAACGCGTCACCGATGCGGGCCAGCAGCGCCTTGTCCACCGCGGTGGCCAGCCCGGCCGGCAGCATCTGGTCCGCCTCGACCGACTCGCTGGGCTGCACGCCGTGTTTCTCCAGCTCGCGGACCTCGTTGAACACCCGCTCCAGCTGGCCCTGGTAGTCGCGCAGCGCGTCCTCGGCTTCCTTCATCGAGATGTCGCCGCGGCCGATCAGGGCTTCGGTGTAGCTCTTGCGCACCCCGCGCTTGATGTCGACGACGTCGTACATCGCCGGGTTGGTCATCGACGGGTCGTCGCCCTCGTTGTGCCCGCGCTTGCGGTAGCACAGCATGTCGATGACGACGTCCTTCTTGAACTCCTGCCGGAAATCGACGGCCAGCTTGGCCACCCACGCGCACGCTTCCGGGTCATCGCCGTTGACGTGGAAGATCGGCGCCCCGATCATCTTCGCGACGTCGGTGCAGTACTCGCTGGACCGCGAATACTCCGGCGCGGTGGTGAAGCCGATCTGGTTGTTGGCGATGATGTGGATGGTGCCGCCGACGCGATAACCGGGCAGGTTGGCCAGGTTCAGCGTCTCGGCGACCACGCCCTGACCGGCGAACGCGGCGTCGCCGTGCAGCATCATCGGCACCACCGAAAAGGCCTTTTCGTCCCCCTGGTCCTCGGCGCCGTGGTCGAGCAGGTCCTGCTTGGCGCGCACCAGACCCTCGAGCACCGGGTCGACGGCTTCCAGGTGTGACGGGTTGGCCGTCAACGACACCTGAATGTCGTTGTCGCCGAACATCTGTAGGTACACGCCGGTGGCGCCCAGGTGGTACTTGACGTCGCCGGAGCCGTGCGCCTGTGCCGGGTTGAGGTTGCCCTCGAACTCGGAGAAGATCTGCGAGTACGGCTTGCCGACGATGTTGGCCAGCACGTTGAGCCGGCCCCGGTGCGGCATGCCGATGACCACCTCGTCGAGGCCGTGCTCGGCGCACTGGTCGATCGCCGCGTCCATCATCGGAATGATGCTTTCCGCGCCTTCCAGTGAAAAGCGTTTCTGGCCAACATATTTGGTCTGCAGGAAGGTCTCGAAGGCCTCGGCCGCGTTCAGCTTGCTCAGGATGAACTTCTGCTCGGCCACCGTCGGCTTGACGTGTTTGGTCTCGACGCGCTGCTGCAGCCATTCCTGCTGCGAGGGTTCGAGAATGTGGGTGTATTCCACGCCGATGTGGCGGCAGTAGGCGTCGCGCAACAGACCCAGCACGTCGCGCAATTTCTTGTATTCGCAACCGGCGAAACCGTTGACCTTGAACACCCGGTCCAGGTCCCACAGCGTCAGGCCGTGATTGAGGATCTCGAGGTCGGGGTGGCTGCGGAACCGGCTTCCGTCCAAGCGCAGCGGGTCGATGTCGGCCATCAGGTGACCGCGATTGCGGTAGGCCGCGATCAACTCCATCACCCGGGCGTTCTTGTCGACGATCGAATCCGGGTTGTCAGTGCTCCAGCGCACCGGCAGGTACGGGTTGCCCAGCTCGCGGAAGATCTCGTCCCAGAACGCGTCCGACAGCAGCATCTCGTGGATGGTGCGCAGGAAGTCGCCGGACTCCGCGCCCTGGATGATGCGGTGGTCGTAGGTCGAGGTCAGGGTGATCAGCTTGCCGATGCCCAGCTCGGCGATGCGTTCCTCGCTGGCGCCCTGGAACTCGGCGGGGTACTCCATGGCGCCCACCCCGATGATGGCGCCCTGGCCGTTCATCAGCCGCGGCACCGAGTGCACGGTGCCGATGGTGCCCGGGTTGGTCAGCGAAATGGTCACGCCCGCAAAGTCTTCGGCGGTCAGCTTGCCGTCGCGGGCGCGCCGCACGATGTCTTCGTAGGCGGTGACGAACTGCGCGAACCGCATGGTTTCGCAGCCCTTGATCCCGGCGACCACCAGGGAACGCTTGCCGTCCTTGCCCTGCAAGTCGATGGCCAGGCCCAGGTTGGTGTGCGCCGGCGTCACCGCGGTGGGCTTGCCGTCGATCTCGGCGTAGTGCCGATTCATGTTGGGGAACTTCTTGATCGCCTGCACCTGCGCATAGCCCAGCAGGTGGGTGAACGAGATCTTGCCGCCGCGG
>NZ_LZMG01000422.1:0-1531 GCF_001673615.1 Mycobacterium sp. 1245499.0 | reverse complement strand
CGGCCTCGGCCCGAAACGTCGTGCGTACCAGCGTCAAGCCGGGCTGCCGCTGCGCCTCCGCGGTGTGCTGGATGGCCTCACGGGCGGTCCACCAGCCCGGGCCGTCCTGGATTCCCGCGGCGGCATCGAGGATGGTGACCGAGCCCCAGCCGATGCCGAACCGGACGTCGATGTCGGGGCCGACGGCCAGCCGCAGCGTCAGGGCGGCATCGATCGCGGAGCCGACGGACGGGTAACTGCCCTGGAACTCGTCGCCGACGGTGAACGCGGGCGGGCCGATCGCTTCGGCGGCGACGTGTCGCAGGGCGGCCGCCAGGCTCCCATGCAGCTTCGAACGGTCGGTGGCGCGCCGGGAACCGACGACGTCACCGATGAGCGTCGCCCGTGATGAAGGATCCAGCTTCATCCGAGCCATTTGAAGAGTATAGCTTAATCATCCGGCGATTTAGCTATACGCTTTATCGAGGCGTTACGCCCCTTCGATGAGGGCCGACGCCGCCTGCAGGTGCCGGACCGCGTCGCGCACGATCGACTCGATCAGTTCGGCGCACGACGGCAGGTCCTCGAGGATGCCGGCCACCTGGCCGGAAGCCAGCACGCCGGCGTCGGTGTTGCCGTCCACCAGCCCGGCTTTCAACAGCATCGGGGTATTGGCCGCCATCACCACCTGAGACCAGGTCAGCTCCTTGCCGTGCCGCATCGCCAGGCCGTCGCTGATCATCGACCGCCAGGTCATCTGCGACATGTGCTTGAACTTGGCGGCATTGCGCACGGCCGCGGTCAGGCCCCGCACTGGCGAACCGCCTTCCAGCTTCTCCACCAAACCGGTGCGCAGCACCCGGTGCGGCATCCCGTCCACCCGGGTGGTGACCACCGTGCCGTCCAGCGCCGATTCGAGGTAACGGCGCTTGACCGCGTCGGGCACCGTCGAATCCGAGGTGAGCAGGAACCGGGTGCCCATCGCGACGCCGGCGGCGCCGTAGCTCAGCGCCGCCGCCAGACCGCGTCCGTCGAAGAATCCGCCCGCCGCGATCACCGGAATGCCGCTGCCCTGCACGGCGTCGAGCACCGAGGGCAGCAGCAGCGTGGTGGCGACCGGGCCGGTGTGCCCACCACCCTCGCCGCCCTGCACGATCATCGCGTCGGCGCCCCAGCCGGCGACCTTGCGGGCGTGCTTGGCCGCGCCGATCGACGGAATCACCACGGCGCCGGCCTCTTTCAGCCGCGCGATGAGCTCCTGCTTGGGCGCCAGCGCGAAGGAGGCCACCTTGACGCCCTCGCGGATCATCAGGTCCACGCGATCGCCGGCGTCTGCGGCGTCGGCGCGAATGTTCACGCCGAACGGCTTATCCGTGGCGGCCTTGACCTTGGCGATGGCCGTCGCCAGTTCGTCCAGCGTCATGGTGGCCGAGGCCAGGATGCCCAGCCCGCCGGCGTTGGCCGTGGCGGACACCAGCCGCGCGCCGGCCACCCAGCCCATCCCCGTCTGGACCACCGGGTGCTCGACACCGACCAGCTCGGTCAGCGGCGT
>NZ_LZMG01000421.1:0-6456 GCF_001673615.1 Mycobacterium sp. 1245499.0 | reverse complement strand
TGACCGGGGGCGGCACCCTGCTGCCGATGAGCGATGTCATCCGCCTGGCCCGCCACGCCCACCACTATTTGGCGATCTTCGACAACGGCAAGGCCCTGGCGCTCTATCACACCAAACGCCTCGCCTCACCCGGCCAACGAATCGTGTTGTACGCCAAGGACCGCGGCTGCAGCAGCCCCGGCTGCACCGTGGGCGGCTACTACTGCGAAGTCCACCACGTCACCGACTACAGCAAGTGCCACACCACCGACGTCAACAACCTCACCTTCGCCTGCGGCCCCCACCACCGCCTACTACGCCCCGGCGGCTGGACCACCCGCAAAAACACCCACGGCGACACCCAATGGATCCCACCCCCACACCTCGACACCGGCCAACCCCGCACCAACACCTTCCACCACCCCGAAAAACTGCTGGGTGATGACGACGATCTGCCGCCGCACTGATTAATCTGATTGCTCGTGACTGACCAGCGCACCTTGCTGCTGATGCGGCACGCGAAGTCCGATTACCCGCCGGGCGTCGACGACCACGACCGGCCGCTGGCGCCCCGCGGCATCCGCCAAGCCGGGCTGGCCGGCGACTGGCTGCGCGCCAACGCGCCCGCCATCGACGGCGTGCTGTGCTCCACGGCGACGCGCACCCGCGAGACGCTGCTCAACACCGGCATCGATGCGCCGGTGCGATACAGCGAGCGCCTCTACGCGAGCACTCCCGGCACGCTGATCGACGAGATCAACACGGTGGACGACGCCGTCGGCACGCTACTGGTCATCGGACACGAGCCGACGATGTCGGCCCTGGCGCTGGGACTGGGCGGCGCCGGACGTACGAATACCGCTGCCGCCGAACGAATTTCGGCCAAGTTTCCAACGTCGGCGATCGCGGTGCTCACCGTGCCGGGCGCGTGGAATGAGGTCGAACTCGGCGGGGCGACGCTGATCGACTTCGAGGTGCCGCGCTGAGGTTCGATTGCCCGGCTCCTCCGCACCCGGCTGCGCCGGCTGCATCGTCGCCGCGCTAAGGTTCGATTGCCCGGCTCCTCCGCACCCGGCTGCGCCGGCTGCATCGTCGCCGCGCTGAGGTTCGATCAGGAGTTGGTGGCCAGCGTCAGCTCCATCAGCTTGATGGCCTGACCGCACGCATCGATGCCCGGCGCCTGCGGGTTGACCCACCATCCGACCACCCCGGCGGCGTCGCTGGCCACGCCGCACGCACCGTTCGCGTCGTCGGGCCGCATCACGATCGAGTCGATCCCGGCGATCGACCGGGTCTCGATCTTGTACTTCAGAAATTCCGCGACCTTGCGCTCGTTGGACAGGCTGCCCTGCTCGAACCAGAACCGGGTGATGTCGATCAACCCGGCCGGATTGGCCGCCTGCCAGCGGCAGATCGCACCGACGAAGGTGCTCTGAATGTCGAGCGGGTCGGCGCCCACCGTCTTGGCCAGGATGTCGCTGGTCAAGACCTCACATTCCTTGAGCAGGTTCGGGTACTGCTGCTGAGAGTTGTTGTTGCGGGGCACATTGCCGCCCGCCTTGACCGCGTTGCCCCCGATCGAGCGGGAACACCCCGTCAACACCAACAGCGCGGCGATCACCACGATCGCGGCGGCAACCGCGGTCCTGCCGGCCCGGGAACGCGTCGAGGTCATCATTTCGAATTCGCAATCGACTGACGAGCGAGTTCCTTCGCTATGTCGCATGGCGGCGGAAACGGCTTCTGACTGAAACTGATTGACCACTCGATGAAGTCGTCCTGAAACTGGATGCCCACCTCACACAACGAGTCACCCAGGTTGGGCTCGTTGCCGATGGCGATGAAACCGCTATGGCCGTTGATGTTGATGTCGTCGACGCTGGCCCGCGAAAGCTCCTCGGTCTTGCGTTCGCGACCGATGGGGCTGCCGCGATACCAGGAGAAGGAGAAGTGCGGCCCCAGGATGCCACCACCGGCGAGCCACTGGCACCCCACTGAGTTGCGGGCGGTGTTGATCAGCCCGGTGACCTTGGTGAGCTCCGCTACGGTCTGGTCGCTGATCCCGCCGCACTGCGGGAACATCGCACCGTGGCTGCCCTGGCCGTTCTGCGGCGTCGACGACGACGTAGCGCCCGGTTTGTTGCCGCCGGAATCGGAGCAGCCCGCAGCCGCGGGGATCAGGATCGTCACTGCTGACGCCACGAGAGCCAGCGCCCTCGTGCTACGCCGCACCGCTACCCTGCTTCCGCTCCGCCCGCTGCTGGTCCACACGATGCACTGTAGCGGCAGCCCAGCGGGTCAACCACCGACGCGCCTGAGCAGGTATTTCGGGGCCGCAACAAGTGGGGTGCGGACCTGGACCGTCCGGCGGTTGCCGGGCACGGCCGCGCGGACGGTGTGCGACAGTTAGCCCATGCTCCTGGCACTGCTGCGCCAGTACATCCAGCCGTACCGACGGCTGGTGGCGATGCTGATGGTGCTGCAGCTGATCGGCAACCTCGCGTCGCTGTACCTGCCTACCGTCAACGCCGCCATCATCGACGAGGGCGTGGCCAAGGGTGACACCACCACCATCGTTCGGCTCGGCATGGTCATGCTCGGGGTCACCGCATTGCAGGTGCTGTGCTCGGTCGGGGCGATCTATGTCGGCTCGCGCACCGGGATGGGCTTCGGTCGCGACCTGCGCGCCGCCATCTTCGAGCACGTCACCACCTTCTCCGAACGCGAGACCGCCCGATTCGGGGCGCCGACGCTGTTGACGCGCAGCACCAACGACGTGCGGCAAATCCAGTACCTGGTCCAAATAAGCGCCACGGTGCTGGTGACCGCCCCGATCATGTGCCTCGGCGGGATCTTCATGGCCATCCGCCAGGAGGCCGCGCTGACGTGGCTGCTGCTGGTCAGCGTGCCGATCATGGCGGTAGCCAACTACTGGGTGATGTCGCACATGCTGCCCCTGTTCCGCCGGATGCAGGGCCTGATCGACGGCATCAATCGGGTGCTGCGCGACCAGCTGGCCGGCGTCCGGGTGGTCCGCGCGTTCGCGCGGGAAGGTTTCGAACGAGACCGCTTCGCCCGCGCCAACACCGCGCTGTCGAACACCGCACTGACCGCGGGCAACTGGCAAGCGTTGATGCTGCCGGTGACCACGCTGACCATCAACGTGTCCAGCGTCGCGCTGATCTGGTTCGGCGGGTTGCGCATCGACCGCGGCCAGATGCAGGTCGGTTCGCTGACCGCCTTCCTGGCCTACTTCACCCAGATCCTGATGGCGGTGTTGATGGCGACGATGACGCTGGTGGTGTTGCCGCGCGCCTCGGTGTGCGCCGAGCGGATCACCGAGGTGCTCGCCACCCGGCCGGCGGTGACCGACCCCCCGAGCCCGCGGTCCCCGCGCGGCGCCATCACCGGAGTCGTGCGGCTGCACGGCGCGACCTTCACCTATCCGGGCGCCGATCGCCCAGTGCTGCAAGGCATTTCGCTGACCGCGGCGCCCGGAACCACCACCGCCATCGTCGGCAGCACCGGTTCGGGCAAGTCGACGCTGGTCTCGCTGATCTGCCGGCTCTACGACGTGACCGGCGGCGCCGTCTCGATCGACGGCATCGACGTCCGCGAATACCGGACCGAGCGGCTGTGGTCGGCCATCGGGCTGGTTCCCCAGCGCGGCTACCTGTTTTCCGGGACGGTCGCGGACAACCTGCGCTACGGCGCCGCCCCGCATCAGGTCCCTACCGACGATCAGATGTGGGAGGCGTTGCGGGTGGCCGCCGCCGACGATTTCGTGCGGGCCCACGATGACGGGCTGCAGATGCGGGTGGCCCAGGGCGGTATCAACTTCTCGGGCGGGCAACGGCAGCGACTCGCCATCGCCCGGGCGGTCATCCGCCGTCCGGCAATCTATTTGTTCGACGACTCGTTCGCCGCGCTCGACGAGCGCACCGACGCGCGGGTCCGCACCTCGCTACGGGAGACCTCCGGTGATGCCACCGTCATCGTTGTCACACAACGCATTTCGATCGCATCCACGGCCGACCAGGTAATCGTGATCGACAACGGGAAGCTGGTGGGCGCGGGCACCCACGAATCGCTGCTCGTCGATTGCGCCACCTACGCCGAATTCGCCGACTCGCAGTCGGCCGGCGCGGTGCGAACCGGACGAGCCGGGGGCCCACCGTGACCGCCGCGGCCACCCAGGCCGCCAACCGGACGGCCCCCGCAACCCGGTCGCGCGACTTCTGGGGTTCGGCCGCCCGCCTGGTGAAACGGCTTGCGCCGCAACGACGGCTGTGCATCGCGGTGATCAGCTTGGGTATCACCGGCACGGCGATCGGGGTGATCGTCCCGCGAATCCTGGGGCATGCCACCGACTTGCTGTTCAACGGCGTCATCGGGCGCCAGCTGCCCGCCGGGATGACCAAGGCCCAGGCCGTCGCCGCCGCACGCGGCCGAGGCGCCGACACCTTCGCCGACTTGCTGTCCGGGATGAACGTGGTCCCGGGTCACGGCGTCGACTTCGGGGCGGTCGCACGAACGCTGACGTTGGCGCTGGCCCTCTATCTCGTTTCGGCGCTGCTGATTTGGATACAGGCGCGACTGCTCAACGCCACCGTGCAGCGCACCATGGTGGGCTTACGTTCCGATGTCGAGGACAAGATCCACCGGCTGCCGTTGTCCTACTTCGACGGACGTCAGCGTGGGGAGTTGCTGAGCCGGGTCACCAACGACGTCGACAACATCCAATCGTCGCTGGCGATGACGATCAGCCAGCTGCTGACATCGGCCCTGACCGTGGTGGCGGTGCTGGCGATGATGCTGTCCATCTCGCCGCTGCTGGTGGTGATCACCGTGCTGACGGTGCCGCTGTCGCTGTTGGCGACGCGGGCGATCGCGCGACGCTCCCACCGCCTGTTCGTCGCGCAGTGGACCAGCATCGGCCGCCTGAACGCCCACATCGAGGAGACCTACAGCGGTTTCACGGTGGTCACGACGTTCGGCCACCAGGCGGCGGCGCGCGAGCAGTTCCGCACCCTCAACGACGACGTCTACCGGGCCAGTTTCGGCGCTCAATTCTTCTCCGGGCTGGTGGCACCGGCGACGACGTTCATCGGCAACCTCGGCTACGTCGCCGTCGCGGTGGTGGGCGGCCTGCAGGTGGCCACCGGCCACATCACCCTGGGCAATATCCAGGCGTTCATTCAATATGTGCGGCAGTTCAACTCGCCACTGAGCCAGGTCGCCGGCATGTACAACACCCTGCAATCCGGGGTGGCCAGCGCCGAGCGGATTTTCGCGCTGCTCGACGAGCCCGAGGAGGCGCCGGATCCTGTGCCTGCCCTGCGGGCCGGCACCCCCCCGCGGCCCGGTGGACGCGTCGAGTTCGCCCACGTGAGCTTCGCCTACCGCCCGGGCACCCCGGTGATCGAGGACCTGTCCATGGTGGCCGAACCGGGAAGCACGGTGGCGATCGTCGGGCCGACGGGAGCGGGCAAAACCACGCTGGTGAACCTGCTGATGCGGTTCTATGACGTCGACGCGGGACAGATTTTGCTCGACGGGGTCGACATCAGCACGCTGGACCGCCGGTCGCTGCGGTCGCGGATCGGCATGGTGCTGCAGGACACCTGGCTGTTCGACGGGACGATCGCGGAGAACATCGCCTATGGCCGCCCGGACGCCGGTGAGGACGAGGTGCTCGACGCCGCCAAGGCCGCCTACGTCGACCCGTTCGTCCGGACGCTGCCGGCGGGTTACCAGACCCGGATCAGCGGTGACGGAGGCAACATCAGCGCCGGCGAGAAGCAGCTCATCACCATCGCGCGCGCGTTTCTTTCCCGCCCACAACTGTTGATCCTGGACGAGGCGACCAGCTCGGTCGACACCCGCACCGAGGCCCTCATCCAGCACGCGATGTGTGAACTGCGCCGCGATCGCACGAGTTTCATTATCGCGCACCGACTTTCGACGATCCGCGACGCGGACCGCATCGTGGTGGTCGAGGCCGGGCGGATCGTCGAACAGGGCAATCACACTGAACTACTCGCCCGTCGCGGCACGTATTACGAGATGACACAGGCATAAGCGCCTGGCGGGCGCATTGATAAGCGGCCGCGATCGCTACCAAGAAGTTATTGAGAAGACACCAAGGAACAAACGCGACGCTGGGATCGTCGTACTCAGTAACGCACCTGAAAGGGGTGGCAGCAATGTTCTCCCGCCGCATCACAAAGATGGCCACCACCGCAATCGGCACCGCCGCCATCGGACTCGCCGCCGTCGGCTTCGCCGGCACCGCCGCAGCGAGCTCCGTGCAGACCGCCGACGCGGCGTTCCTGGGCCAGATGCAAAGCCTCGGCGTCACTTTCCCGTCCACCCAAGCCGCCGTGCAGACGGGCCACCAGGTCTGCACCGAACTCGCCGCCGGCCAGACGCCGACCGCGGTCACCGTCGACATCTTCCGGCACACCAGCCTGACGC
>NZ_LZMG01000420.1:0-14850 GCF_001673615.1 Mycobacterium sp. 1245499.0 | reverse complement strand
GCAACTACGAGTACGCCATCAACAACTCGTTCGGCTTCGGCGGACACAACGTGGCCATCGCCTTCGGGCGGTACTGAGCCTCGTTTGGTGGGCGAAGCGGGGGGTAAAGCCCCGACTATGGCCTTCGCCGAGTATCAAAACGAGCTGTACGACCAGTCGCTGCACGGCAATCAGCCGCAGTATCCGATCCGGTTCGAGGAGCTGGAGGAGAAGGCCGCGGCGGCGATGACGCCGAAGGTGCTGGGCTATGTGGCCGGCGGCGCCGGTGATGAGCACACCCAGCGGGCGAACTGCGCGGCCTTCAAGCGGTGGGGCCTGTATCCGCGCATGGGGATCGCCCCGGAGCAGCGCGACATGTCCGTCGAGTTGTTCGGCATCAGGTTCCCCTCGCCCATCTTCATGGCACCCATCGGCGTCATCGGGGTGTGCGACCCCGACGGGCACGGGGACATGCTCTGTGCGCGGGCCTCGGTTCGCACCGGCGTGCCGTTTTTCGTGGGGACCCTGTCGGCCGACCCGATGGAAAGCCTCGCCGCCGAGCTCGGTGACACCCCGGCGTTCTTCCAGCTGTACACGCCACCCAACCGCAAGATGGCCGCCAGCCTGGTGCACCGGGCCGAGGCGGCCGGCTTCAAGGGCATCGCCGTCACGCTGGACACCTGGGTCACCGGCTGGCGACCCCGCGACCTGAGCGGCGGGAACTACCCGCAGGTGCCCAGCGGGTGCCTGTCCAACTACACCAGCGACCCGGTTTTTCGCGCCAACCTGAGCCGGGGTGAAGACGCCACCGAGGCGGCGGTGCGCAAGCTGCCGATCTTCGGCGGCCCGTTCCGGTGGGCGGACCTCGAGTGGCTGCGGGCCGAGACCAGCCTGCCGCTGATGGTCAAGGGCATTTGCCATCCCGACGACGTGCGCCGCGCCAAAGACATTGGCGTGGACGGCATTTACTGCTCCAATCACGGCGGGCGGCAAGCCAACGGCGGGCTGCCCTGCCTGGATTGCCTGCCGGAGGTGGTCGAGGCTGCCGACGGGATGCCGGTGCTGTTCGACTCCGGGGTGCGTGGTGGCGCCGACATCATCAAGGCGCTCGCCCTGGGGGCGACCGCCGTGGGGATCGGTCGCCCGTACGCCTACGGGCTGGCGGTCGGTGGTGTCGACGGCATCGTGCACGTCCTGCGCTCGCTGCTGGCCGAAGCGGACCTGATCATGGCCGTCGACGGGTATCCCTCGCTCAAGGACCTCACCCCCGACGCGTTGCGGCGCGTCGAATACGCTCAATAACAACGCTATTCGTAACTCCCCTCCACATACCAGCGCCGCTGGCGATAGCACAGCAGCAGCGCACGCTCGCTCTCCAGCAACACCTGGGCGCGGGCGGTGCGGCCCTTGGCCAGGTCGGGATCCCACCACCGCTCGTCGACCGGCCAGGGCCCGGACCACCAGCACAGCCGCTCGTCCCGGCCATGGGCGACGATGCGCGCCGGGTCGGCGGAGAACAACCCCCGGATGGTCACCCGTACCGGATTCCCTTGGGCGTCAAGCAGTTCCACCGGGTCGTCCAGCAGCACCGCCGGCGACGGCTCGGGCAGCCGGCCGGGCCACGGCAGATCGGGATCGGCCCGCGGCACCGGCTCGTCGCCGAGCGGGATCAGCGTGATGCGCTCGGCCGGGCCGCGCCCGCCGGACAGCACCGGCACTCGCACCGCCTCCGGACCGAGCAGGCCCTGCACCCGCACCAGCGCCCGGCGGGCCCGCAGCCTGTCCTCCTCGCCCAGGCCGCCCCAGAGCGGCAACTGCAACGCCTCGGCCGAGACCACCTCCACCGCGGCCAGCCGCAACAGCGTCACCGCGGCGGTGGGACGGGGACTCCGCGCGGTGCGGCTGCTCAACCACCCGTCAAGCTGCCAGCGCACCCGATCGGCGGTGGCGTCCTCGGTCAACGGCTCGGCGCATCGCCACACCCGGTGCAGTTCTTCGCCGTTGGCGGTGACGGCGTGGATGGCCAGCCGGGTGCATCCCACCCCGGCGTCCATCAGCGCCTGATGCAGCTTGCCGGCCAGCGACCGCCCGGCGAACGCCGCGGCGTCGGCCCGGTCGATCGGCGGATCGCAGTCCAGCACGGCCTCGAGGTCGGCGGGCGGCTCCCGCCCGGAGGGCGGCCGTTCGGGCTCGCCGCAGGCCAACCGGTGCGCGGTCACCCCGTCGGCGCCGAACCTGGAGGCCACGTCGCTGCGCGACAGCGCGGCGAACTGCCCGATGGTGCGAATCCCCATCCGCCACAACAGGTCCGTCAGTTCTTCGCGGCCGGCACCGGACAGGCTCGGTTCGGTGGCGAGTTGGCGGATGGACAGCACCGACAAAAATTTCGCGTCGCCTCCCGGCTCGACGATCCGGCCCGCCCGGGCCGCGAAGACCGCGGTGGACAACCGGTCGGCGATCCCGGCCTGACACTCGGCGCCGGCGGCGGCCACCGCATCGATCAGGCGTTCGGCGGCGGTGGCCTCGGACCGGAAATAGCGGGCCGCTCCGCGCACCGGCAACGCCAGGAGGCCGGGCCGCAGCACCTCGGCGCGGGGCACCAGGTCGTCCACCGCCGCAATCACCGCTTCGAAGAAGCGGGCGTCGCGGTCCGCGTCGGCGGCGGTGACGTGCAGTTGCGGGCACCGCGCCGCCGCCTCCCGGCGCCGCAGCCCCCGGCGCACCCCCGCGGCACGGGCGGCCGACGAGCAGGCGATCACCCGGTTGGCCAGCGTGACCGCGATCGGGGCGGTCGCGGACAGACCCGCGGCCGTCGCCGCCGCGACCGCCGGCCAATCCATGCACCAGATCGCCAAAACCCTTGAACCAGAAGGGGTTACCACCGTACTTACCCGGCTCGCGCTGGAGTCGTCACCCGTCGTCCCGCGCACGTCCCGCTGACCTGCAGCCGCACCCCGCCGATCCGGCCGAATCCGGGACGGCCCTCGGCGGTGATCTCATACCCACAGACCCGGGCGGCCAGGCGCGTCGGGGCCCCCTGCCAATCGCCGCCGGTGACCAGCAGGGTGCAGCCCTTGTTACGGGCGCGGGCCACCACCGCCCGCGCCCGGGTCGGCGGCACCCGGCGCCCGCCCAGCCCCAGGACCACCAGGTCCATGCCGTCGACGAGCACCGCGGCCACCTCCACCGGATCGGTGCCGGGATCCGGTATCACCGCGAGCCGGCTCAGATCCGCCCCCATCTCCGCGGCGGCCAGCAACCCGATGTCCGGCTGGCCCACGATTGCGGCGTTGCCACCGGCCGCCGTGACGGCGGCCACCACGCTCAGCAACAGCGACCGGGCACCCGAGAGCACCGCGACCGTTCCCCGCGGCACCGGCGCGGGCAGCAGGTCGGCCAGCCACGGCGGGAGGGCCAGCTGGGACTCCGAGTCGGGCAGCAGATCGTCAGCGGGCACCGTGGCGGCCCCGGCCTTCTTCCCGGCGATGCTCGCCATCCGCCGGCGCAACGATTCCAGCTGCTCAGCGCGGGTTTCCTGGCGGCGGCTGGAGGCAAAAGCCGCGGTCATGACAGCCTCCTAGCACCACGTTCGGGAAAAGTATTCGAATGCATGTTCGATACATTTCGAAGTAAACACCTGCCCTCCGACAACCGTCAAGCGACGCAAGGGGCAGCGTTATGCGATCGATACTGGTGTGGCTGATGGGTGGCATGTGGCCGCATTTTCGCGGCCGGGCCTACTCCCATTCGATGGTGCCGGGTGGTTTGCTGGTGATGTCCAGCACCACGCGGTTGACCTCGGCCACCTCGTTGGTGATCCGGGTCGAGATGCGCTCGAGCACCTCGTAGGGCACCCGGGTCCAGTCGGCGGTCATGGCGTCCTCACTGGACACCGGGCGCAGCACGATCGGGTGTCCGTAGGTGCGGCCATCGCCCTGCACGCCGACCGAGCGCACCTCGCCGAGCAGCACCACCGGACACTGCCAGATCAGGGTGTCCAGGCCGGCAGCGGTGAGTTCCTCGCGGGCGATCGAGTCCGCACGCCGCAGCGTGTCCAACCGGGCAGCGGTGACCTCGCCGACGATCCGGATCCCCAAACCCGGTCCCGGAAAGGGTTGGCGCGCAACAATATCCTCCGGCAGGCCCAACTCGCGGCCGACCGCGCGGACCTCGTCCTTGAACAGCAGCCGCAGCGGCTCGACGAGCGTGAACTTCAGGTCGTCGGGCAGGCCGCCGACGTTGTGGTGGCTCTTGATGTTCGCGGTCCCGCTGCCACCGCCCGATTCCACCACGTCCGGATACAGCGTGCCCTGCACCAGGAAATCGACGTGAGAATCCCCGTCCCCCACGATGTCTCGCACCGCACTCTCGAAGGCCCGGATGAACTGGCGTCCGATGATCTTGCGTTTGCCTTCGGGATTGGTCACGCCCGCCAGTGCGGAGAGAAAGGTGTCGGCCGCGTCGACGGTGACCAGGTTGGCCCCGGTGGCGGCGACGAAGTCGCGCTGCACCTGCGCCCGCTCGCCGGCGCGCAGCAGCCCGTGGTCGACGAAGACACAGGTCAACCGGTCACCGATGGCACGCTGCACCAGCGCGGCGGCCACCGCGGAATCCACCCCGCCCGACAGCCCGCAGATCGCCCGGCCGTCGCCGATCTGGGCGCGCACCTGCTCGATCAGCACCTCGGCGATGTTGGCGGCCGTCCAGTCCGCGCCCAGACCGGCGAAGTCGTGCAGGAATCGGCTGAGCACCTGCTGGCCGTGCGGGCTGTGCATGACCTCCGGGTGGTACTGCACACCGGCCAGGCGTCGGGCCCGGTTTTCGAAGCCGGCCACCGAAGCGCCGGAGCTGCTGGCCACCACCTCGAACCCGTCCGGCGCGGCCGTGACCGCGTCACCGTGGCTCATCCACACCGGCTGCACACTCGGTAATCCCGAATGCAGTTCGCCGCCAAGGACTTTCAGTTCGGTGCGACCGTATTCGCTGGTGCCGGTGTGGGCGACGGTCCCGCCCAGCGCCTGCGCCATCGCCTGAAACCCATAACAGATGCCGAACACCGGCACCCCGAGATCGAACAGCGCCGGGTCGATCTGGGGCGCGCCGTCGGCGTAGACACTGGACGGCCCGCCGGAGAGCACCAGCGCCAGCGGGTCGCGGGCCTTGATGTCCTCGACCGTCGCGGTGTGCGGGATGACCTCGGAGAAGACCCGCGCCTCGCGGACGCGACGGGCGATCAACTGCGCGTACTGCGCGCCGAAGTCCACGACCAGCACCGGTCGGGCCGGCGCTCCGGACACCTCGGAGATCTCGAGTTCAGGGCTTTCAGTGGGGTCGGCCACGCACGCGAGTCTAGTGGCTGCCGGCGTCGCCGCCGCCCGACAGGCCTACAGCGCAAACGCGGTGCGGACGGCGCCGACGGCATCCGCGTCGCCGTGGAACTCGATTCGCCGCCGCGCCGCGGTGCGCTGGGCTTCGTCGGTGCCCAGCCGGGCGGCCACCAGGTCCGACGCAGTCGCCGTGATCGTCACCGCGGGCTCACCGCGGACACCCGCCAGGCGTCCCTGCGTCACCGCGAATTCGAAACGGCGGCCGTCGATCTCGACCCGGCAGGTGGTCTCCACACCGGCGGCCCGGCCCGACTGAAAGCCCAGCAGGATTCCGGCCAGGAACCCGTTGAGCGGCGACACCGGCCCGTCGCCGATCGGGTCCAGGTGGTCCAGCCCGAACCACGCGATGCTCTGTAGCACCGGCAGCACACGCTGCCAGCCCAGGTCGCTGAGGCTGTAGACGGTGCGACCGATCGGCGCCGGCAGGTCGGCGCGATCGACCAGCCCGGCATGTGTGAGCTCCTTGAGCCGCTCGGCGAGCAGATTCGTTGCGATGCCGGGCAGTTCGGCCCGCAGGTCACCGTAGCGGCGGGCGCCGCCGACCAGCTCGCGCAGGATCAGCAGGGTCCACCGCTCACCGAGGACGTCGAGCCCCCGGGCGATCGGGCAGTTCTGGTTGTAGTTCCTGCGGGACGCCACCATGCCACCCTACCTGGGGTTAGACATCTTTTTCAAGTTTGTACTTGATTTGTTTGTCCGACAGATTTACTGTCTTGTTCATGCGCACCGACCCAGCGTTTCGCAACCACCCCATCGCCGCGCTCGCCGTCATCTGCCTGGGTGTCTTCGTCATCAGCGTCGACGCCACCATCGTCAACGTCGCGCTGCCCACGCTGGCGCGCGAACTCGGCGCCGACACCGCACAGCTGCAATGGATCGTCGACGCCTACACGCTGGTGATGTCCGGGCTGTTGCTCTCGGCGGGCAGCCTGTCCGACCGCTACGGCAGGCGGGGCTGGCTGAATTCCGGGCTGGCGCTGTTCGCCGTCACATCCGCGGTTGCCGCACAGACCAATTCGGCCGAGGCGTTGATCGCCGCGCGGGCAGCCATGGGGGTGGGCGCCGCGGTGATCTTCCCGACCACGCTGGGACTGATCACCAACATCTTCACCGACCCGGTGCCGCGCGCCAAGGCGATTGGACTGTGGGCGGCCATGGTCGGTGTCGGGGTGGCCGTCGGCCCGATCAGCGGCGGCTGGCTGCTCGAACACTTCTGGTGGGGCTCGATTTTCATGGTGAACATTCCGATTGCCGCGCTGGCCATCGTCGGTGGCGCGCTGTTCGTCCCGACCTCGCGCGACCCGGCGGCGCCGCGGGTCGACATCGGTGGCCTCATCCTGTCCGCGATCGGGGTCACGACGCTGGTCTACACGGTCATCGAGGCGCCCACGTGGGGGTGGACCGACGGCCGGACGGCGGCCGGATTCGCCGTCGCCGCAGCCATTCTCGTCGCGTTCGCGCGCTGGGAACGGCGCAGCACCCACCCGATGCTCGACGTCTCGGTGTTCCTCAACCGCCGGTTCTCCGGCGGCAGCCTGGCGGTGACCGCGGGGTTTCTCACCCTGTTCGGTTTCATCTTCGTCATCACCCAGTACTTCCAATTCATCAAGGACTACACGGCGTTTCAGGCCGGTGTGCGCCTGCTGCCGGTCGCCGCCTCGATCGCGCTGGCCAGCATCGTCGGGCCCCGGCTGGTCGAACGCGTCGGCACCACCGCCGTCGTCGCCGCCGGCCTGGCCGTGTTCGCCGCCGGGCTGGCCTGGGCGTCCACCGTCGACGCCGCCACGCCGTACCTCCAGATCGCCACGCAGATGCTGCTGCTCGGCGGGGGCCTGGGCCTGACCTTCTCGCCGGCCACCGAGGCGATCATGGGATCGCTGTCCGTCGACAAGGCCGGTGTGGGATCGGCCGTCAACGACACCACCCGTGAGCTCGGCGGCACGCTCGGAGTCGCCATCGCCGGCAGCATCTTCGCGTCCGTGTACTCCGGGCACCTCAACGCGGCCACCCTGACCGGGCTGCCCGCCGACGCGATGCGCCACTCAATGGCCCTGGCGCACACGGTGATCCAGCGATTGCCCGCACACCAAGCGGGGCAGGTGCGCGCCGCCGTGGATCGCGCGTTCCTGGACGGGCTGCAGGTCAGCTCGCTGGTCTGCGCGGGCATCGCGCTGGGCGCGGCGATCGTCGTCGGCTGGCTCCTCCCGGCCAGGCAACCGGCGCCTCAACAGGAAAGGACACTCCGATGAACGGTCGAGTATTGGTCACCGGCGCCACCGGAAAGATCGGCGGCGCGGTCGCCGCACAGCTGCTGGAAAGGGGCGTCCGAACCAGGGCCATGGTGCATCGTGACGATGCGCGCAGCGCCCGGCTGCGGGAGATGGGCGCCGAGGTCGTCATCGCCGATATGTTTGACATCCAACAGGTTATGGGTGCCATCGCCGGGATCGACCGGCTCTATTTCAACCCTCCCTATCATCCGCACGCCCTCGACAGCGCGGTTGCCTTCGCCGTGGCCGCCCGACGCTCAGGCGTGGAAGCGGTGGTGGCGCTTGGCCAATGGCTGGCCAGCCCGGAGCATCCGTCGCTGATGACGAGGCAGGCCTGGTTGACCGACAAGCTGTTCGAGTTGCTGCCCGACACGGCGCATGTGGCCGTCGATCCGGGTTACTTCGCCGACAACTACCTGCAGCTGGTCCCCGTGGCCGCCCAGCTCGGGGTGTTGCCGACACCGACCGGGGTGGGCCGAAACGCGCCGCCCTCCAACGAAGACATCGCGCGGGTCGCCGTCGGCGCGCTGCTCGACCCCCACCGTCACGACGGCCGCGCCTACCGGCCCACCGGACCGACGCTGCTCTCGGGGGCCGAGATCGCCGATGCGGTCGGTGCAGCGTTGGGCAGGCGGGTGCGTCACATCGACGTTCCGCCGTGGATGTTCATGCGCGCCGTGCGCGTCAACGCCAAACGGCTCGGCGCCGATGGGTTCTTCCAGTCCAGCTTGCGTCACTACCTTCCCGAGCACGGCCAGGGAACCTGGGAGGTGGGCGCGCCGACCACACACGTCCGCGATGTCGCCGGCGTCGAGCCCGAGGACTTCCTCACCATCGCGCGCCGCTATGTCACCGGACCGGAATCCCGCCGTACCGCAGGCAATTTCATGCGGCAGCTGGGCAACTTCATGTTGACCGCGATCACACCGATGCGCCGGCTGGACAAGTTCGACCGGACCCAACAACACCCGCAGCCCGGCCAGTCGCAGCGCGTGCTCGGTGTGGTGGTCGTAGAGCCGGCCCTGCAGGAGGAGGCGCTGCACCTCCGCGTCGGCGTGGCCCAAGACGTAGGTGGTGCCTTGTGGTGCCGTACTCATCGTGTTCCGATCCTTTCTCCAGCGGCGTTCAGGGCAACGGGATTCCGGTGCGCGACGCCGCGCTCACTGCGCCATACCGGGGACTGGCCGGAAAGCCGTGGGTGGCCGGGCTGCGGCCGGGCATGCGCGTGCTCGACATCGGGTCCGGACCCGGCGACGTGTCGTTCGTCGCCGCCCGGCTGGTCGGTCCGACCGGGACCGTCCTCGGCGTCGACGCCGCGGCCGCGATGGTCGAGCTCGCCCGCGCCCGCGCTCTCGAACAGGGCTGGCGCACAGTGCGTTTCACCCAGGCCGCGGTCGACACCATCGTGCCGGACGAACCGGTGGACGCGGTCATCGGCCGGTTGATCCTGATGCACCTGCCGGACCCGGCCGCCACGTTGCGGCGCCTCAGCTCCTTCGTACGCCCCGGCGGCGTTGTCGCGTTCTCGGAGAACGACATCACCGGTGCGCACGGCGTTCCGGACACGCCGCTGTTCCGGCGCGTGACGGGCGGAATCGTTCGCGCCTTCGAGGACATGGGGCTCAGCCCGCGATTCGGCACCACGCTGCACACGATCTTCGCCGACGCCGGCCTCAGCACTCCGCGGCTGACCCTCGGCACGCCGATCGGCACCGCCGCCGACACGGACATCCTGGCCTACCTCGCGGAAGTCTGGCGGCTGGTGTCCCCCATTGCCGAACAGGGAGGCTTCGCCATCGACGAACTCGCCGACATCGACGAGTTCGTGCCGCGATTCCGTCAGGAGGCGCAGGCGGTCAACGCCCTCATCGCGATGCCTCCCATCATTACCGCGTGGGCTCAGGTGCAGAAATGAACGACACCATCGCGGCCCAGTACTCGACCGGCCTGTCGCGGGCAAACATCAAACGGGCGCTGATCGACGCCGGGAAGGACCTCGACGGCCTTCGACCCGCCGACCTGGCCCTGCTGGAGGACTTCCACACCATGGGCCGCATCGCCACCGCGCAGCTGGTGGACCTTACGCAGATCTCCAGCGCGAGCGCGGTGCTCGACGCCGGTAGCGGGATCGGTGGCACGGCCCGCTACCTCGCCGACCGCTATGGCTGCCGGGTCACCGCCGTTGACCTCACCGAGGAGTACTGCGAGACGAACGACTGGCTCAACCGGCTCGTCGGTCTCGACCGCCTCATCGCGGTTCGCCAGGCGGACGTCACCGAACTCCCCTTCGCCGACGACACTTTCGACGTCGCGATCAGCCAGCACGTCCAGATGAACGTGGCCGACAAGGCGCGGCTCTACGCCGAGGCGCGCCGCGTCCTCACTCCCGGTGGCCGGCTTGCGCTGTGGGACTTGACCATCGGCGACGGCCGCGCACTCGACTTCCCGTTGCCCTGGACCGACACCGCCGCCAACAGCCACCTGGTGGCCCCCGGCGAGCTGCGCACCCTGGTCACCTCCGCGGGATTGGCGGTGCAGCACTGGAACGACCTCACCGAGACCGCGAGCTCGCTCATGCAGGCGCTGCTGGCCCAGCCGCCCCAGCCGCTGGGCCTGCACGCCTTCGTCCCCGACTTCGACCGCAAGGCCGAAAACCTCACCCGGGCGCTGGCCGATGGGCGCCTGCGCGCGATCCAGGGCGTGGCAGTGGCAAAAGACCGCTGATCCCTGGCGACACGCATGGCGGGCATGGTGAAGTGGGTATCGCTTAAGCCAGTCGCCCGAGACCAGAGAGCGAGGTCCGCCGTTGAGTTCAGCGCTGGGTCTGCCGGAGGAGGTGCGTGCCTGTCTGTTCGACCTCGACGGAGTGCTCACCGACACCGCCAGTGTGCACACCAAGGCCTGGAAGGCCATGTTCGACGCCTACCTGTCCGACCGGGCCAAGCGCACCGGCGACGAATTCGTCCCCTTCGACGCGGGCGCGGACTACCGCGAATACGTGGACGGCAAGAAGCGCGAGGACGGCGTCCGGTCCTTTTTGGAAAGCCGCGACATCCAGCTGCCCGACGGCAGCCCCGACGACCCCGACGACGCCGAGACGATCTACGGCCTGGGCAACCGCAAGAACGACATGTTCCAGAAGGTCCTCAAGGAGGACGGCGTCAAGGTGTTCGATGGATCCCGCCGCTACCTAGAGGCGGTGTCGGCCGCGGGCCTGGCAATCGCGGTGGTGTCGTCGAGCGCCAACACCCGCGACGTCCTCGAGGTCACCGGCCTGGACCGGTTCGTGCAAAAGCGGGTGGACGGCGTCACCCTGCGCGAGGAACACATCGCCGGCAAGCCGGCCCCCGACTCTTACCTGCGCGGGGCGCAGCTGCTCGACGTCGACGCCGCAGCGGCGGCGGTGTTCGAAGACGCGTTGTCCGGCGTGGCGGCCGGCCGGGCCGGTAACTTCGGATTCGTGGTGGGCGTCGACCGAGTGGGCCAGGCCGAGGAACTGCGCCGCAACGGCGCCGACGTGGTGGTCACCGACCTCGCCGAGCTGCTGGGCTCATGATCACCGACGAATCGTTCCCCGTTGACCCCTGGCACGTGCGCGAGACCCAGCTCGACCTGAATCTGCTGGCCCAGTCAGAATCGCTGTTCACCCTGTCCAACGGGCACATCGGGCTGCGCGGCAACCTCGACGAGGGCGAGCCCTACGGCCTGCCGGGCACCTATCTGAACTCCTTCTACGAGATCCGGCCGCTGCCCTACGCCGAGGCCGGTTACGGCTACCCCGAAGCCGGCCAGACGCTGGTCGACGTCACCAACGGCAAGATCATCCGGCTGCTGGTCGAGGACGAGCCGTTCGACGTCCGCTACGGCGAAGTCCTATGTCACGAACGGGATCTGGACCTTCGCGCCGGAACGCTGACCCGCAGCGCGCACTGGCGCTCGCCGGCGGGCAAAGAGGTCAAGGTGGTCTCCACCCGGCTGGTGTCACTGGCCCAGCGCGGCGTCGCCGCCATCGAGTACTGCGTCGAGGCGATCGGTGAGTTCGTTCGGGTGACGGTGCAGTCGGAGCTGGTCACCAACGAGGACCAGCCGGAGACCTCCGGCGACCCCCGGGTGTCGGCCATCCTGGAGACCCCGCTCGAAGCGGTCGCGCACGAATACACCGACACTGGAGCGGTTCTCATGCACCGCACGCGCAGCAGCGCGCTGATGATGGCCGCCGGCATGGATCACGAGGTCGACGTTGAAGGGCGCGTCGAGGTCACCACCGACGCGCGCGCCGACCTGGCCCGCACCACCGTGATCTGCGGGCTGCGCAAGGGACAGAGGCTGCGCGTCGTCAAGTACCTGGCGTACGGATGGTCGAGCATGCGCTCGCGCCCGGCGCTGCGCGACCAGGTCGCCGCCGCGCTGCACAGCGCCCGCTACACCAGCTGGCAGGGACTGTTGGATGCGCAGCGCGAGTATCTGGACAACTTCTGGGACTGCGCCGACGTCGAGGTCGAGGGCGACCCCGAATCCCAGCAGGCCGTGCGATTTGGGCTGTTCCACCTGCTGCAGGCCAGCGCCCGCGCCGAACGCCGCGCGATCGCCGCCAAGGGGCTCACCGGAACCGGCTATGACGGCCACGCCTTCTGGGACACCGAGGGGTACGTGCTGCCGGTGCTCAGCTACACCGCGCCACACACCGTGGCCGACGCGCTGCGCTGGCGCGCCTCGACCCTGGATCTGGCCAAGGAGCGGGCGGCCGAACTGGGCTTGGAGGGCGCCGCGTTCCCCTGGCGGACCATCCGCGGGCAGGAGTGTTCGGCCTACTGGCCGGCCGGCACGGCGGCCTGGCACATCAACGCCGACATCGCGATGGCCTTCGAGCGCTACCGCATCGTCACCGGCGACGACGACCTGGAGGCCGATTGCGGGCTGGAGGTGCTGGTCGAGACCGCCCGGCTGTGGCTCTCGCTCGGCCACCACGACCGGCACGGCGTCTGGCACCTCGACGGCGTCACCGGCCCCGACGAGTACACGGCGATCGTGCGCGACAACGTCTTCACCAACCTGATGGCCGCGCACAATCTGCGCGTCGCCGCCGACGCCTGCAACCGCCACCCCGATGTGGCCAAGGCGCTGGGGGTCACCAACGAGGAGATGGCGGCGTGGCGCGATGCGGCCGGCGCCGCCAACATTCCGTACGACGAGGGGCTGGGAGTCCATCAGCAGTGTGAAGGATTCACCACCCTCGCGGAGTGGGACTTCAAGGAGAACCACGCCTACCCGTTGCTGCTGCACGACCCGTACGTGCGCCTGTACCCCGCGCAGGTGATCAAGCAGGCCGACTTGGTCCTGGCGATGCACTGGCAGAGCCACGCGTTCACGCCCGAGCAGAAGGCGCGCAACGTCGACTATTACGAGCCGCGCATGGTCCGCGACTCGTCACTGTCGGCGTGCACGCAGGCGGTGATGTGCGCCGAGGTGGGGCACCTCGAGCTCGCGCACGACTACGCTTACGAGGCCGCCCTGATCGACCTGCGCGATCTGCACCACAACACCCGCGACGGTCTGCACATGGCCTCATTGGCCGGCGCCTGGACGGCGCTGGTGTCCGGCTTCGGCGGCCTACGCGACGACGAGGGCGTTTTGTCGCTGGATCCTCAACTGCCCGATGGCATTTCGCGGCTACGGTTCCGGCTGCGCTGGCGCGACTTCCGGGTCACGGTCGACGTCAACCACGCCGAGGTCACCTACACGCTGCGCGACGGGCCCGGCGGCGAGCTGACCATCCGGCACGCCGGCGAGGACCTCGAGCTGAGCACCGAATCCGCGACGACGGTCGCGGTGCATCCCCGCAAGCCGCTACTGCCGCCGCCGCAGCAGCCCGCCGGCCGCGAACCGCTGCACCGGCGATCCCTGATCGCGGAATCGGTGCAGGCTCACTGAGCATCGGCGGGCGCGAGGATGCGTTGCACCTCCGCGCCGGCCGCTGCGCGTATCTCGGCATCCGTCAGCTCCTCAATCCCGGTGGCGGACCGCAGGATCGGGGCGAACAGGCGCCAACCGAACTGCAGCGCAAGGGCATTGGCGACCGCGAGCCGGGCCTTGACGTCGTCATCGTAGAGCGGCCGCACCCCGTCGAGCAGCGTCGCGATGTTGGGAAAGCGCTTCTGTAGCTGGCCGGCCGGATAGCCGTCCAGCACGGTGCGCGCCATCACCCGCATCTGGCGATCAAGGGAACTCTCCAGCACGGCCGCGGGCGCATCGGTGCCCAGCAGGGCGCTCAGGTTGGCGCCCAGGTGATCGAGCACGGCGCCGACCAATTGCTCCTTGGTGCCGAAGTGGCGGAACACCAGTCCGTGGTTGACGTTGGAGCGCGCGGCGATGTCGCGGATGGACGTCGCGGCCGGACCGCGCTCGGCGAACAGGTCGGTGGCGGCTTCCAGAATCGCCGCGGCCACCTCCGCGCGCCCGGTGGGCACCTTCCCGCGGCCGGTTGCGGAAGTTGTAGTCATCTGACTACACTACCAAATGTAGTCGATTGACTACACCCGTTTTGACTCAAGGAACACGAAATGACAGGTCAGATAACCGTCACCAAGCTGGGCAGTCGCATCGGCGCCCGGGTGGACGGGGTTCGCCTCGGCGGCGACCTCGACCAGGACGCGGTCGAGACGATCCGCCGGGCGCTGTTGACCCACAAGGTGATCTTCTTCCGTCACCAGCACCACCTCGACGACTCCGAGCAGCTCGCGTTCGCCGGTCTGCTGGGCACGCCGATCGGCCACCCGGCCGCGTCGGCCCTGGCCGCCAAGCACCTCCCGGTGATCACCCCGATCGACTCGGAGTACGGCAAGGCGAACCGCTGGCACACCGACGTGACGTTCGCCGCCAACTACCCCTCGGCGTCGATCCTGCGTGCGGTCACGCTGCCGGCCTACGGGGGCTCGACGCTGTGGGCCTCGACCGTGGCGGCCTACCAGCACCTGCCCGAACCGCTCAAATGCCTGGTGGAAAACCTCTGGGCGTTGCACACCAACCGGTACGACTACGTGAGCGTCGAAGCGATGAGCGAGGAGCAGCGGGCGTTTCGGCAGGCTTTCGAAAAGCCCGACTTCCGCACCGAGCATCCGGTGGTGCGGGTGCACCCCGAGACCGGCGAACGCACCCTGGTGGCCGGTGACTTCGTGCGCGGCTTCGTCGGCCTGGACAGCCACGAGTCAACCGCC
>NZ_LZMG01000419.1:0-3231 GCF_001673615.1 Mycobacterium sp. 1245499.0 | reverse complement strand
GCTCGCCGGGCGACCAGCGCGGTTGCCCTAACCGAATAGCAGAAGCCGCCAGGTCCGCCTGGCGGCTTTGCTGGCTGCGGATGGGTTCGTCGCCGCCGGCGGTGTTGTCGGTGGCCGCTGCTATACCAATCCCTATCGGAACCCCCGCCCCGGCGTGTGATCTGCGACACGCCGAGCGGGTGGCCGGATTTTTCCGCGACAAGGCTCACGACCAGGGAATTTCAAAATTGTTATTCAGAACATCTTGTATCTCGACAACTTGTCACCCACTAGGTGTAGTGTTTCGAGCACCGGCAGATCCCCGGGCCGCCGAGCCAGCCAGGCTCGGCGAACCCCCCGAAATCGGCACACACAGGTCGTTCGACCTCGACCGCCGTGCGACGGGAATCAGGGGGCCTGGCGGATCGCTGAAGCTAGCAAAGACGCAGTCCAAAAGTAGTTGCCAGTCCATTGGGTCCCCCTCTTCCGCAAAGGAGCGGCATTCTATGAGCATCACCGTGTACACCAAGCCGGCATGCGTGCAGTGCAGCGCCACCTACAAGGCGCTCGACAAGCAGGGCATCGCCTACGAGAAGGTCGACATCTCGCTGGACGCCGAGGCGCGTGACTACGTGATGGCCCTGGGATACCTGCAGGCTCCCGTCGTGGTGGCCGGCAACGACCACTGGTCGGGTTTCCGCCCGGACCGCATCAAGGCGCTATCGGCGGCGGAACTGAGCGCGTAAGGCAAGACGTCAGGTAAGGAGGTTGCGGTGCCATGGACGTCAGGGGGCGCAACCCAGGTTCGACGAGTGGCGACCCGCTGCGCGCGGCTCCGGACCTGGTTGCCGCGTCCGCGGCATCGCCACTGGTCTATTTCTCCTCGGTGTCGGAGAACACCCACCGCTTCGTCGAGAAGCTGGGGATCCCCGCCACGCGGATTCCGCTGCATGGCCGCATCGAGGTGGACCAGCCCTACGTCCTCGTCCTGCCCACCTACGGCGGCGGCCGGGCCACCCCGGACCTCAACGCCGGCGGTTACGTGCCCAAGCAGGTCATCGCCTTTTTGAACAATGAGCACAACCGGTCGTTGATCCGCGGCGTCATCGCCGCGGGCAACAACAACTTCGGCGCCGAATTCGCCTACGCGGGCAACGTGATCTCGCGCAAGTGCGGCGTTCCGTACCTGTACCGCTTCGAACTCATGGGAACCCAGGACGACGTGGATGCCGTCCGCGCGGGCTTAGCCAATTTTTGGAAGGAACAGACGTGCCACCAACCGTCGCTGCAGAGCCTGTAACCACCGGAGCCCACGCGTTGCCGGGGGAGACGGATTACCACGCGCTCAACGCGATGCTGAATCTGTACGACGCGGACGGCAAGATTCAGTTCGACAAGGACCGCGAGGCCGCGCATCAGTACTTCCTGCAGCACGTCAACCAGAACACGGTGTTCTTCCACAATCAGGACGAGAAGCTCGACTACCTGATCAAGGAGAACTATTACGAGCGCGAGGTTCTCGACCAGTACAGCCGCAATTTCGTCAAGACGCTGCTGGACCGGGCCTACGCCAAGAAGTTCCGGTTCCCGACGTTTCTGGGCGCGTTCAAGTACTACACCTCCTACACGCTGAAGACGTTCGACGGGAAGCGCTACCTGGAGCGCTTCGAGGACCGCGTGGTCATGGTGGCGCTGACGCTGGCCGCCGGCGACACCGTGCTGGCCGAAAAGCTGGTCGACGAGATCATCGACGGGCGATTCCAGCCGGCCACCCCGACGTTTCTGAACTCGGGCAAAAAGCAGCGCGGCGAGCCGGTGAGCTGCTTTCTGCTGCGCATCGAGGACAACATGGAGTCGATCGGGCGATCGATCAACTCCGCGCTGCAGCTCTCCAAGCGTGGCGGGGGAGTTGCGTTGCTGCTGAGCAACATTCGCGAGCACGGCGCCCCGATCAAGAACATCGAGAACCAGTCCTCTGGCGTCATCCCGATCATGAAGTTGCTCGAGGACTCCTTCTCCTACGCCAACCAGCTCGGCGCGCGGCAGGGCGCCGGCGCGGTGTACCTGCATGCGCATCACCCGGACATCTACCGGTTCCTGGACACCAAGCGCGAGAACGCCGACGAGAAGATCCGCATCAAGACGCTGAGCCTGGGCGTGGTGATTCCCGACATCACCTTCGAGCTGGCCAAGAAGAACGAGGACATGTACCTGTTCTCGCCGTACGACGTCGAGCGGGTCTACGGCCTGCCGTTCGCCGACATCTCGGTCACCGAGAAGTACTACGAGATGGTCGACGACGCCCGCATCCGCAAGACCAAGATCAAGGCGCGCGAGTTCTTCCAGACACTGGCCGAGCTGCAGTTCGAATCCGGCTACCCCTACATCATGTTCGAGGACACGGTGAACCGGGCCAACCCGATCGACGGCAAGATCACCCACTCGAACCTGTGCTCGGAGATCCTGCAGGTCTCCACGCCGTCGGTGTTCAACGATGACTTGTCGTACGCCAAAGTGGGCAAGGACATTTCGTGCAACCTGGGGTCGCTGAACATCGCCAAGACGATGGACTCGCCCGACTTCGCGCAGACCATCGAGGTCGCGATCCGGGCGCTGACGGCGGTGAGCGATCAGACCCACATCACCTCGGTGCCCTCAATCGAGCAGGGCAACAACGAGTCCCACGCGATCGGCCTCGGCCAGATGAACCTGCACGGTTACCTGGCCCGCGAGCGCATCCACTATGGCTCCGAAGAAGGCATCGACTTCACCAACATCTACTTCTACACCGTGCTCTACCACGCGCTGCGCGCCTCGAACCGCATCGCGATCGAGCGGGGCAGCAAATTCGGCGGCTTCGAGAAGTCGAAGTACGCCTCGGGTGAGTTCTTCGACAAGTACACCGAGCGGGTGTGGGAACCGGCCACCCCGCGGGTGCGCGAGATCTTCGCCGAGGCGGGCATTCGCATTCCCACGCAGGAGGATTGGCAGCGGCTGAAGGAGTCGGTGCAGCAGCACGGCATCTACAACCAGAACCTGCAGGCCGTCCCGCCGACGGGATCGATCAGCTACATCAACCACTCGACCAGCTCGATCCACCCGGTGGCGAGCAAGATCGAGATCCGCAAGGAAGGCAAGATCGGCCGTGTCTACTACCCGGCGCCGTATCTGACCAACGACAACCTGGAGTACTACCAGGACGCCTACGAGATCGGTTACGAGAAGATCATCGACACCTATGCCGCGGCCACC